>JAHFIO010000128.1 GCA_023246325.1 Candidatus Uhrbacteria bacterium
GTAGAACGTATAGGTCGTTGGGTGGATATGGATAATGCCTATATCACTATGGATACAGATTATGTTGAATCTGTGTGGTGGGCATTTTCAGAATTATGGAAAAAAGGATTTGTGTATAAAGATTTACGAGTATCGATGTATTCGCCTTCGAATGGTACACCTTTGTCGAATTTCGAAGTTGCAATGGAAAATTCGTATGTTGATGTAGAAGATCCGTCGGTGACAGTAAAATTTAAAGTTCTTGGAAAAGAAAATACATTTTTTCTTGCTTGGACAACAACACCGTGGACACTTCCAGCGAACGTTGCTTTGGCCGTACACCCTGAATACACATATGTATCAATACGTATGCAGGATACGGGAGAGACCTTTATTTTTGCGGAAAAATTAATGAGTACAGTTTTAAAACAATACTATCCTTTAACTGAAGATGAAACACCTTTTGAAATTGTAGAAAAAATGTCTGGCGCTTCTTTAGTTGGAATGAAATATGAACCATTATTTGATTTGTCGGTTGAGGCACGTGAAAGAATGACGGAGCGCCAAGGAAAAAAAATATATGAAGTTGTGGATATGGAGTATGTGTCGATAGAAGATGGAACCGGCATTGTACATACAGCACCTGCATTTGGAGAAGAAGATTTTTTAGCATCAAAAACTCATGCATTACCCGTGCTTGTTACTTTAGATGATGCTGGTCATCAAAAAACTGATGTGCCATTTGTTGCAGGGCAATTTTATATAAAATCAAATGCAGAAATAAACGGGTATTTAGAAGGAAAAGGTTTGATGTATCGTAGTGAAAAAATCACACATAGTGTTGCAATGTTTGCGCGCAATAATACGCGTCTTATATATAAAGCTCAACCAGCTTGGTATGTTTCTATAGAAAAATTGAAACCAAAGCTTTTAGAAACCGCAAAAAAAATTAATTGGCATCCAGAACATTTAAAGGCTGGACGTTTTGGAAAAAGTTTAGAATCAGCACCAGATTGGTGTGTATCACGTTCACGTTTTTTTGGAGCGCCTATGCCAGTATGGGTGAATGAGGCGGGAACAGATTATCATGTATTTGGGTCTTTGGCTGAATTAGAAAAAATATCTGGAATTAAAATTGAAAGAAAGCATTCTCTCAATGTACATCGTCCTGCAATTGATCAAATTGTATATAAAAATAAAAAAGGTGAAGAAATGCGTCGTATACCTGATGTTTTTGATTGTTGGTTTGAATCTGGGAGTATGCCATTTGCATCAGCGCATTATCCTGCCGAGAATAAGGAATTTTTTGACGCAAATTATCCCGCTGACTTTATAGCCGAGGGGCAGGATCAAACCCGCGGCTGGTTTTATACATTGCATGTATTATCTACGGCGTTATTTAATAAGCCCGCATTCAAAAATATTGTATGCACGGGTCTTGTGATGGCGGAAGATGGAAAAAAAATGTCAAAAAGTTTAAAGAATTATCCTGATCCATGGGAATTAATGGATAAAGTTGGTGCGGATACATTGCGGATGTATATGTTGTCGAGTCCGATAGTTGAAGCAGAGCCATTAAATTTTTCAGAAAAAGATTGCACAACATTACAGAGAACATTGCTTGGAACTTTGTGGAATGTTCGTCAGTTTTATTTAATGATAGCGGGGGATGTGCATCCTGAAATTGTGAAACCGCGAAGTACACATGTATTGGATAGATGGTTGGTATCCCGACTGCATGGATTGATTGCAGACACAACAAAAGCAATGGATACATACGATTTGATTGGAGCATCACGACCTTTGCGTGCATGGGTCGATGAATTATCTACGTGGTGGTTGCGTCGTTCGCGCGAAAGATTAAAATCTGTGAATGAATATGAACGAGTAGATGCTTTACGAACATTACGTGAGGCATTGCTTGAAACGGCTAAATTATTGGCGCCTTTTATGCCTTTTTTTGCAGAAACATTGTATCAAGATGCAAAGGGGTCAAAAATGTCCGTGCATTTAGATAAATGGCCAAAAGTGGAAGAGCGTGTATTGGATGAAAAATTAATGACGGATATGCAATGGGTGCGCGATGTTGTGCGTGAAGGTTTAGAGGCACGTGCTATGGCAAAAATTAATGTTCGTCAAGCATTGGCGAAATTAATTATACATATGAAGGATGCGTCAGAAACATCTCGCTTAAGCGGAAAAAAAGATTTTCTTGCTGTATTAGAGGAAGAATTGAATGTAGAAGAGATCGTGATATTGCATGGAAAAGAAACGGGTGAATATCC
>JAHFIO010000129.1 GCA_023246325.1 Candidatus Uhrbacteria bacterium
AATATCATCAAGCATTTGTGAAAATGATGGAAAGCATGTAAAAACCCCGATGATGTCGGGGATTTTTTTTATTCAGAATTATTTCCTTCAATAGATTTCATCATTTTTGTAAGGTAAGACAAACCGAATTTATACAATACCGTTTGCCACCCGCGTCCTTTGGCCCATCCTCAAATACATGTCCAAGATGCGCGCTACATTTTTTACATGTAACTTCCGTGCGTTTCATGCCCATATCAAAATCGTCGTGCAAAACAATGTGTTCTAGATTTGCAGGCTCAGTAAAACTTGGCCAACCCGTGCCAGAATCAAATTTTGTATCAGATGAAAAAAGTTCTGAACCACAAATAGCACACATATATGTCCCTGTATCATGCGTATCCCAATATTTGCCCTTGAAAGGTGCTTCAGTTCCTTTTGCGCGTGCAACACGGTACAGTTCAGGATCAAGTTCAGTATTAGGAATCATATGGAGTTTGTATTAATGTTAAATGTCTTGTTTTCAAAAATTTTTGTAATTTCGTACGGATGACATGTATAAATTCAGAGATAGGTATAACAGCGTACTTATTTTTCATCTGAGTTGACTCAAGTAATTTTTGAAGATATGCGTGCACATCATCTAACCTCGTTTTTTCTTCTTTTAAAATTTCTGACAGTATGCCTATCTTTGTATCACGTAACATGGATTCTAGTTCTTTGGTTTGTTCACTCACATATATTTCTTCATATTCAGGATCTTGTAATCTCAACGCCTCACTCAATCTACGCTCCTCTTCCTTACCTATCTGTATCTCTGGAACAATGTTTTCCTGTAATTGTATATACAGGTCCATAGCTTTTTGAATATCTGGATGTACAATACGCCTCTTCGCGAGATCGGCAGTTAGCTCCTCTAACATTATTAATCTGATATCATTTGGGCATATTTCCTTTATTCGCGTCTTATCAAAACGTGAAAGCCAAGGACCCTCTTCCAACACAGTTCGTTTTTTTATAGATGCAAGTTCTTCATATAGCAGCTCTTGGTTGAGGCGATCTTCAGCCACCTGACCAGATGTGGGATTTGTGTGATGCTCAGAATTTTTATTTACAAATTTTAAAACCTTCCCTAATTCATCTGGAGAATGCACAATTGCTTTATTTGATTGATTTGTTTTTCTGTTTGCGAAATCAACTTCTATAATATTAGACATATATTGTATTACTTTGTATGTATAAGTTGCGAAAATCGTTCTTTCACATGCTGTAACTTTGGATTGATAACAAATTGGCAATACGCAGCTTCTGGATTTTTTTTAAAATACTGATGATGATAGTCTTCCGCTTCTGTAAATACGTCCAGTGGAATTAATTCAGTAATAACTTTTTTTTCTGATGTGTTTTGATTTAGTTTTTCAATAAATTTTTCTGCGATATTTTTTTGCTCAGGTGTCGTAAAAAGAATAATTGATCTATACTGCGTACCCACATCATTCCCCTGTCGATTCAAGGTTGTTGAATCATGTGAGGCGAAAAATACCGTAAGTAAATCTTCATACGATATGACGGCAGGATCAAATTCTATACGGATTACTTCCGCATGGCCTGTGGCTCCTCCACATATATCTTCATATGTTGGTGCTATAGTTTCACCGCCTGCATATCCCGGTGCAATATGTACGACTCCCTTCAAATCTTCGAATACTGCTTCACTACACCAAAAACACCCTCCACCAAATATAGCGATTTCTGTTTCTGATAGAGTGCTCATACTTGTAAATAACAATAACACAATACCAAAGTTTTAAAAAGATACTGCACAACTTCAATGCAATAGCAAATCAAGTTAAGATTGCATAGCGTCTTCTAAAAATCAAAGATATGTGATATACACTATGCATGAAAATAGCAATCGTAGGTGCTGGTGCTGCAGGGTTGATGTGCGCAGCAACCTGTATCGAACAAAATTCGACTGCAGAAATTTTTTTGATTGAACAGAATGATGGATTAGGAAAAAAAGTTATTATTTCAGGAGGAGGTCGTTGCAATGTCACTACAGGCATACAGGATATACGCACCGTACTCACAAAATATCCACGAGGTGGAAAATTTTTAATATCCGCGCTAAATACATTTCCTCCAGCCGACGTATATACATGGTTTGAAAACCATGGCGTGCCATTAAAAAATGAAGAGGATAATCGCGTTTTCCCACAAAGCGACAA
>JAHFIO010000035.1 GCA_023246325.1 Candidatus Uhrbacteria bacterium
TTACGCGCAGATATTGATTATGCAAATGATCCTGCTCGTACTATGGCGGGAGCGATTGGTGTGAAGGTTTGGATATATCGCGGGAATATTTTTGAAAAAGATAAGCAGGCACAATATCAGCCTACAACTCCTGCCCGTGATCGTCGCACGGATCATCGAAAGAAATCCTAATTGAAACTATATGTTAATGCCTAAAAAAGTTAAACATCGAAAGTGGCACAAAGGCCGCCGACGCAATATTCGATCTGCAACGGATAAAATCGAACTTGCATTTGGTTCATATGGCTTAAAAGCTATGACCAATGCATATGTCGATTCAAGACAAATCGAAGCTTGTCGTCGTGTGCTTACTCGTTATACCAAGCGCGGAGGAAAAATATGGATTCGCATTTTCCCAGATAAACCAATTACGAAAAAAGGAAATGAAGTTCCCATGGGGTCTGGAAAGGGTGCAGTTGATCATTATGTATCCGTTGTAAAACCAGGAATGATGCTCTTCGAGATGGAGGGTATAACTCCAGCGCAAGCGAAAGAAGCACTAGAAAGTTCAGGATATAAGTTACCCTGCATAACGAAATTTATAACCAAAGACTCATATGGACGCTAAAGAATTAAGACAAAAAAGTGTGATTGAGTTAAAAACACTTGCGCAAGAATTAAAAGTAAAACTTCGTGATCTGCGATTTAATGCAACATTAAAACAGAATGCAAAGATTTCAGACTTACGTAATTCACGTAAAGATCTTGCGCGCGTACACATGATCCTCGCAGAAACTCTACAAAAATAATATGACAACAACTGAATCTAAAATAAAAATGCGTCGCCGGTTAACCGGCACGGTCGTCTCCGCTAAAATGGCGAAGACTATTGTTGTGCGCATCGATCGTCGTGTTGCTCATGAGATGTATGGAAAATATTTTACAGTTTCCACAAAGCTCAAAGCACATGATGAAAAAGCGGTCGCAAAAGTCGGCGACGTTATCGAAATAGAAGAGACACGCCCGCTCTCAAAAGAAAAACGTTGGCGTTATCTTTCAACCGTGAAAACGGCTCAAGCCTAATTATATGATACAACACCGAACAATGCTTCACGTCGCGGATAATACCGGAGCTAAACAACTCCAGTGTATTCGTGTGCTCGGAGGCTATCAAAAACGATATGCAGGATTAGGCGATATCATCACCGCTGTCGTTAAAATCTGTGATCCTCGCGGAACTGTAAAAAAATCTGATGTAGTTCACGCTGTTCTTACACGTGTACACAAAGAAACACGAAGACCAGATGGAACCTATATTCGTTTTTCAGATAATGCAGCAGTGATTATAGATAAGAAAACAAAAGAACCAAAAGGTACACGTATCTTTGGACCAGTTGCACGCGAACTACGTTCAAAGGGGTATGCAAAAATAATTTCCTTAGCCCCAGAAGTTGTTTAAATATATGAGCACACTTCATGTAAAAACCGGAGATACTGTAAAGATTCTTACGGGAAAAGATAAAGGCAAGGTGGGGAAGGTTATTCAATCATTTCCAAAATTAGGACGCATCGTGGTCGAAGGCGTCGGACTTGCAAAAAAACATATGAAACAGCAAAAGGCAGGAACAAAAGGACAAGTTGTTCAATTTTCCATGCCTATTGATGCATCAAATGTTGTTGTAGATGAAACAGGAAGTAAAGCATAAACTATATGACACTTAAAGAACGATACGCGAAAGAAATCGCACCACAATTAGCCAAAGATCTTGGCATCAAAAATCCCTTGGCTGTACCAAAGGTGCTTTCGGTGACTGTCGCCGTTGGTTTAGGACAGGGTTTAAAAGATGCAAAATTTTCTGAAATGGCAGAAAGCACTATTACACGTATTACAGGTCAACGACCAGTAAAGGCAAAAGCTAAAAAATCTATTTCAAACTTTAAAATTCGTGAAGGTCAGGTTGTAGGAATTTTCGTTACACTTCGTGGTCCACGCATGTGGCATTTCTTAGAAAAATTCTTGAATGTTACTTTTCCTCGCGTACGCGATTTTCGTGGCATTACCTCAAAAACAATTGATGCGCGTGGAAATATTTCTATCGGGTTTAAAGAGTTTCTCGGTTTTCCTGAAATTCGTCCAGATGAAGTAGAGCGCGTTCATGGTTTACAAGTAACGGTGACAACTAATGCAGAAACAAAAGTAAAAGGCAAAGCGCTTTTCACTGCATTAGGTTTCCCATTTAAAGACTAACTATATGGCAACACAAGCACAAAAAGCACGATCACTGAAAAAGCAAAAATTTAGCACACGCGTCGTTAATCGATGTTGGCGCTGTGGGCGTCGTCATGGGTTCATGCGCGCTTTTGCTCTCTGTCGTATTTGTTTCCGTGAGCTCGCAAACCGCGGCGAACTCCCAGGTGTAACCAAATCAAGCTGGTAATAATTATATGCATACTGATCCAATTAGTGATTTTCTCACACGCATACGAAACGGCGCAGCCGCTCGTCTTGCTGCCGTTGAAGCTCCGTCTTCAAAGGTTAAATATGCCATTGCAAAAATTCTTGAACGTGAAGGCTTTGTTGAAAATGTATCTGAAAGAACCGAAGATACACATAAAATAATTTCCGTTACGATCAAATACAATGGACGCGAACCCGTACTCCGTAATGTGCGTCGTATTTCTAAACCAGGAAATCGTGTGTACCGAGGTTCCGCAGAATTGCCACGTGTATTGTCGGACATTGGCATTGCCGTTATATCCACATCGATGGGCATTATGAGTAATAAAGATGCTCGTCGTCGTAAACTTGGGGGAGAAGTCCTCTGTGAAATATACTAATATGTCACGTATAGGAAAAAAACCAATTACACTTCCAGCAGCTGTCGAAGTAACTCTCGATGGAGGCGTTGTGAATATCAAAGGGCCAAAAGGATCACTGAGCGTGACCTTACATCCTGCCGTGAAAGCAACGCTTATGTCTGAGCCACGCGCCATACACATGAGTGTGCAGGATGAAAATAGCAAAGAACAAAAAGCATTGTGGGGATTAATGCGACAACTTGTAAATAACCAAGTTGAAGGCGTGCAAAAACATTTTGAAAAATCTTTAGAATTTATTGGTGTTGGGTTTAAAGTCGCACTCGCTGGAACTGATACATTAAACATTGAAGTTGGTTTTTCACATCCTGTTGTTTTCAAGGCACCAAAAGGAATCGATTTGAAAGTAGAAAAACAAATTGTAACAATTTCTGGTGCTGATAAACAATTAGTAGGTGAAACAGCGGCGCAAATTCGTGCAATCAAACCACCTGAGCCATATAAAGGAAAAGGAATTAAATATACAACAGAGACAATTCGTCGTAAGGCAGGTAAAGCGGCCACGAAGGGCGCATAAATACGCATATGAAAAAAGAAATTATCAAAAAAGATTTAGCCGCTCGACGCATTAAACGCGTTCGCGCAAAAATTTCTGGTACGAGCGAGCGCCCTCGGTTGGCTGTTCGTCGATCTTTGTCGCATGTGTATGCGCAAATTATCGATGATATTACAGGTAAAACAATTGCTGCTGCATCAGATTCAGATGTGAAAATAAAAGATTTGAATAAAACGGATATGGCATCTGCTGTTGGCACACTTGTAGCTGAGCGCGCAATTGAAAAAGGTGTGAAGGCTGTTGTGTTCGATCGTCGCGATAAAAAATATCATGGCCGTGTGAAGGCACTCGCTGAAAGTGCTCGCAAGGCAGGATTAAAATTTTAAAAATATATGAGCGAAGAAATACAATCATCAGACGCAGTCGTGGCAGAGCCAACTGTCGCAGCACCTGCTACACCATATACGGCTACAACCGATATTGTGACGACTCCTTCTAAAGGAGCTGCATCAAGTAAGCCTTTACGTGGAAGTAATTTTCGCGGGAATACGCGCGGTGGCCAAAGTGGAAAAGGTGGAAAAGGGGGAGGTCGTCCTCGAACAGGCGGCGAACAACAAGTTGAATCTGATTACGAAGAAAAAAATCTGGAAGTTGCACGTGTGACGCGTGTAACAAAAGGGGGAAAGCGTATGCGTTTTCGTGTGCTAACTGTTATCGGAAATCGTAAAGGACGTGTTGGATATGGTTTAGCAAAAGGTATTGATGTCGCACTTGCAACTTCAAAAGCAACTGCGCAAGCACGCAAAGCTTTGTTTACCGTCCCTATGGTGAATGACACGATTCCGCATCCTGTCGATGCAAAGTTCGGCGCTGCAAAATTATTGATCAAGCCAGCACCTAAAGGAACTGGAATTAAAGCTGGAGGAGCAGTGCGCATTGTGCTTGAACTTGCCGGCGTATCAAATGTAGTTTCAAAAATGTTAGGATCTGGCAGTAAATTAAATAATGTGAAAGCAACATTTGAAGCATTACGTAAATTAAAAATTCCAAATGCAACGAAGCAGGATGTGGTAGCATATGTAAAATCAGAAACAAAATAATATGTCATTATCATTACATACACTCAAACCTGCTAAAGGTTCACGAACAAAAAAATTCCGCATTGGTCGCGGTGAGGGTTCTGGTTCTGGTAAAACTGCAGGAAAAGGTACAAAAGGACAACGCTCACGTTCTGGTGGTCGTAATAAATTGAAATTAAAAGGTTTGAAACAAATGCTTTTGTCATTTCCAAAATTACGTGGGTTTAAAAGTCCATACGTAAAAGCTGCAACTGTACGAGCTGATGTTTTGGAAAAAGCTTTTCCCGTCGGTGGCATACTTGACTTATATGCACTTAAACAAAAAGGACTCGTGTCAAAAAATGCTTTATCAGCTAAAATAGTGGGTACAGAAATTAAAGCGTCATTCACTGTAAAAGGTTTAGCCGTTTCTGATTCTGCGAAAGCGGCTATTGAAAAAGCGGGTGGATCGGTTGCAAAATTGAAAAAAGCAAAAAAAGTTTTTCCAAAAAAAGAAAAGAAATAATAATTTTAATTTGAACATCATATGTGGGAAAAAATACAAGCAATTTGGCGAGTGAAAGAAGTGAGGAACGGTTTACTGTTCGTCGGCGCCATGATGGTCGTATTTCGCTTTGCTGCACATGTGCCGTTGCCTGGAATAGATTTAATTGCTTTGGAAAGATATTTTCAAGCAAATCAAGTTTTAGGATTGTTGAATTTATTTTCAGGCGGAACTATTAGAACATTCGCCATCGTGGCCTTGGGTGTTGCACCGTATATTACGGCATCAATTATTTTACAGGTTTTAGGAATGATTGTTCCAAGTATTCAAGAAATTCAAAAAGATGGTGAGGCTGGACAAAGACGCATTAATCAATGGACCCGTTTATTAACCGTTCCATTTGCAATTTTCCAATCTTTTGGTTTGATTCAATTATTGCGTCAATCACAATTTCAAGTATTAACGAAAACGGATCCATTGCATATTGCAACATTAGTTGCGACCGTGACCGCGGGAACGATTTTCTTAATGTGGTTAGGTGAATTAATGAGCGAGAAAAAAGTGGGTAATGGTGTGTCGTTAATAATTTTCGCTGGAATTTTAGCAAGTTTGCCACAGAATATTACACAATTGTATTCCGTATATGATTCATCACAATTAGTTTCCTATGTTGTATTTGCGGTGATTGCGGTCGTGACTGTATTTGCGGTTGTATTTATTACCGAGGGTCAACGTAATATTCCTGTGCAATATGCACGTGCTATGCGTGGAAGTGGACAAACAGGTGGTTCTTCATCTTCATTACCACTCCGCGTAAATATGACAGGTGTTATTCCAATCATTTTTGCAATATCCATGTTATTATTTCCATCACTTGTTGCACAATTTTTTCAAAATGCAACAACACCTTGGATTGCTGAGGGTGCAAAATGGGTGATACGTATATTACAAAATCAAACTGTATATGGTGTATTATATTTCGCCATGGTTGTGGTGTTTACGTTCTTCTATACGTCGGTTGTTTTTCATCCTGACCAAATTGCGGAGAATTTACAGAAGCAAGGTGGATTTATTTTGGGCATACGTCCAGGAAAACCAACGGCAGATTATTTAGAATCTGTTATTTATCGTTTGAATTTAGTTGGCGCTTTATTTTTGGGGAGTATCGCTGTTTTGCCAATTATTGCACAAGGGGCAGGAGGCAGTCGCGCCTTAGCTGTTGGCGGGACATCTCTCCTCATTGTGGTTTCCGTTATTATTGAATCTGTAAAACAGATTGAAGCGCAATTAACCATGCGAAATTACGATACGTATTAAACATGGTAATATAAAAAAATACTTAGACAATTGTCTAAGTATTTTTTTATATTATTTTGTAGCGTCACGTGCACTTTTAATTTTTTTATTTAAATTATCAACTATGTTCATATAAGCTGTTTTTATTTTTGTAAATTCTGGATTTTTATTTAAATTATCTATTAGATTACTTTTCTCCTCTTTTCGAGACCATTCCGCTTCATTCTCTTCTTTTAAAATATCAGCAACTGCAGTTTTGTAGTTTTCCAATACACCTTTTCCTTGTTTTGATGGATCCCGATAATTTTGTTTTATTTTATTTTCTATCACTTCTCTTGTTGATGTTTGAATTTGTTTTCCATTTCTTAAGATAACAGTATACATTTCATCGTATTTTGATAATTTCGGTTCAGTTCCTCGGTCATTTGAGCCCACACTTTCTAGTGCATTTGAAATGGCTTTAAAAGCACTCCATTTAAGACCAGCATTATCGATTGAATGTTTTTTTTCAAGAATATTAGGATCCGCTTCATTATACAGTGCTGTTAATGGGTCCTTTTCGCTAAATTCAGTATCTGTAAAAACAGATTTCTCCTGTATTGACAATACTTGTTTAAATATATCTTTATAATTATCAGGTATTTCTGTGCTTGAATTCATTTCTTCTAAAGCAGCTGCATATGCCGCAGCTTCATTTTTTTCAAGATTTTCTATAGCAATTTTTTTATTCTCTCCTTGTAATCTTGCAGCATCAATTTGTTTTTGTCCTTCAGCTCTTTGAAGCGCTAAATCGTTTAAATATGCTTCTTGTGATACCGCATCTCTTTCAGTTTGCCTTGCCTCGTATCCGGGGTCTTGCTGTGCTGTAATTTTAGCAGCATTCGATTCAGCCACTTCATTTACTGTATCTGGTACTTTTTCCCCAACTCCGCTCTCATAGTCATCTATTTGTTTTTCAACAGCCATGAGTTCTGAATTTAAAGCACGAAATTTATCCATGACTCCTTTTGCTAAACTTTTTATTTGACCAAAATAATTTTTCTGATCTTCAGTTAATTCTCCTTGAGCTTCTTGCCCTTCTATTTTTTCAAGCTCTTCCCCTGCAGCTGTGGCATTCGCCTCCATGCCGGAAATTTCTGCATCAATACGCGCACGTTCTGCTTGTAGGTCATCTAAATTTTTCGGTGCTTCTGCAGCCACCTTCTTCACTTCAGCTCCTCCAGGCGTTTTATCCATTGTATCCATGTCAGACATATATATAAATAATATTTAGATTTAGAGTATATACATATACCTATAATTTGCCAAATATATCATGTCAATCTATTATACATACATTATGCCATCAAAACCAAAAGACCCAGCGCGCAAAGCCGCTCTCCAAAAGGAGCTGCAGCGAATTCAAGCTGAAATGAAAACCGTTCATCATGATTTCGCTAAACTTGAAAAACAAACACTAGAACTTAAAAAAAAGATATCTGAAAGCGCAGATTCAAAAGAAGCGAAAAAATTACAAGACTTAATTAAAAAAATGTAAAAAAATGCCCCGATATGTTTCGGGGCTTTTCGTTATTTCTTCATTGCAGGATGCATAGACCCCGGCGGATGCGATAATCGTCGTCGATGCGCAAGGGGATCGTTACATTTCGCAAATGCACATGGTGGCATATGTTCACTACCCACTGCATCAGAAGTAGATGACGAATGGTCGCTTACTCCTGCATTCGTATCTATTGGCAAAGGAGCTTCATCCGCATCCTGCCCAGATACAGAAATGTCTCCATCACTACAACCAGCAAAAATAGTACACAGTACCACTACAGACAAAAACGTTTTCATGCTTTTCTCCACGAATCGTAGTTCACGTATGCAGAAAAT
>JAHFIO010000036.1 GCA_023246325.1 Candidatus Uhrbacteria bacterium
AGGTTCATCCATTACAAGTAGATTTGGTTCATCGAGCAATAAGGCTGTCAGTTTTATACGCATTTGACTTCCACCTGACAGAGCAGAAATTTTTTCTCCTAATATTTCTTTTTTTAATCCGAATCGTGCTGCCATTTTTGCGCATTCCCAATCCTGCCGTTTGGAAATTCGAAGTAAAAATGTTAAAACAGTTTCAGTTGGTAAAAAACGATCGTGTTGTTCAAGATATCCTAATCGTAATTCAGGATGATGTATGATTTCACCTGAATCCGCCTGTTCTTCATCAGTGATTATACGTAATAAAGTTGATTTTCCCGCACCGTTTCGACCAATAAAACCAATTTTTTGATTTGAAGAAATGGATAAAGTGGCATTGTCAATCAGTGTATGGGTAGCAAATCTTTTAGATACTTTGTTTAATTGCAGCAGAATGGCCATAGAGTTGCAGGATAACAGATATAGACATACCCTGTATATATTATGGGCCGTAAATCAAATTCAGAAGGATTTTACTCTTTTGTGAGTACTATGAAGAGGGATAAAAAAACAAAAAGTGAAATGGATACAATTTTAGAATTGTATTCTGGTAAAGATATGGATGATATAGAGCTTGTCACTATTGATGTAGAGTCTGAAAGATCAGAATCAGAACAAAATATTGAAGCCATAGTAGTGAAAGCGCATGATTTAGATCAATTATTTTCACATGTATTTTCGTATGGTGAGGATATTCAAAAAACTTTCGATACAGTTTCAACACGTGTAATATTATGCACAGGTTCGGTTTTAGAGTCACAACATATGGGGAGTGCTACGGTAAATACAGTTTTACGAAGAATATATATTTCTACAAATGGTGAAAAAGTTGTGGCATTCGCTAAGCCACGGAGCGCAGAAACTACGGTACAGATAGATACGGAAACCGGAGATGTCATTAGTATTTTGCATATGCCAGATTCGATAACGGGTGAGATACAGGATACAAAAATTTTGGAAGTTGCAAAAAAAGATATAGAAAAATACAGAGCTTATATGTATGATCAACATGCTACACAGGAGCAGAAAGATGAAGCCATATATAAATTAGGATTATACGATTTTTATAAAAAACAAAAAGATGATTTGGTGCAAAATAAGGCGTCTATTGCTCAAGCCTATACTATTACTCCAGATGATATTTTATTAGATGGAAATTTTCTTCCTAGGATTGGTATAGAAAAAAATAAATCACCGGAATACGAATATGTTATTAGTAAACTAAATGATATTTTTCAATTTGATGTAGTTGGATTAACCGTAATACGGGAAGAAGAACATGGACATGATATAGCTTCGGTTCAAGCCGAGGTTATTGGGGATCTGTTCACCGCACAAGATTTTGATACATGTATTGCACAAGGGCCGGATCATCCTGCCGCAAAATCTATAATGCGATTGGCTTGTTTGCAGTATATTGTACAGTCTTTAGATGGCTCAGAGAGCAATTTGCGTATTGATCATATAACAAAAAAAGTGAGTTCAATAGATAATGCGCTTAGTTTACCGTTGATCGGTATGGTGCAGGATGAGGAGGGGAATATGATACAAAAAAGTTTAAGCAAAATGAGATCATTACCTATAGAAATTATAATGAAACATCCTCAGTGGAATTTGGATGAAGAATCTTTAGAACATTTAATCAAATTGCATACAGTATTATTAACCAAGCAGGCAGAATATACGTATATGGTAGATTTGATGTCATTTATATATAAAAATAAAAAAATTGCTCTTATACAGTTGAGGGGGATTATAGATCGATTAGGAAAAGTGATTTCTCATTGTCGACCACCAACGAATGACTTTATTGTTTCAACAAGTCCAGTTATTTCAAATAGATCTGGAGAAGAATTGCAATTGATTTCACAGTTTATCCCGCGGGATTCAATGCAGGTTTCCCAGATAGTACCGCAATAATATTTTGTGCGGCCATCATACTCATTGCTTCACGAGCTTCAATAGTTGCACTCGCTATATGTGGTGTCAAAATAACATTTGGAAAAGTTTTTAATTCTAGATTATCTGTAATATCGCAATCAATTGCTGGTTCACATTCGAAAACATCTAATCCTGCTCCAGCGATTCGTTTAGTTTTTAAAGCACGCAGTAAAGCTTTTTCATCTATGACTGGACCTCGCGCAGTATTAATCAAAAAAGCAGTTTTTTTCATTGAAGCAAACTCTGCTGTTGAAATGAGATGTCGTGTTGAAGGAAGAAGGGGAACGTGTAAAGAAATAAAATCTGATATTTCACATAATTTTTGTAGAGAAACTTGTTCGGCCGTATATTCTTTTTCAAAAATGTCATTTTTTCGAGCATCCGTATATACTAATTTCATTCCAAACCCATGTACTGCACGGCGTGCGAGCGCCCCGCCTATACGCCCCGCTCCTATAATCCCTAATGTTTTTCCATATAAATCCGTGCCAATAAAATGTGTTGGTGACCAACCTGTATATTTTTTTGATTTTGAAAAAATATCAGCTTCTGGAATGCGACGTGCGAGAGCAATAAGTAAAGCGAATGTATGTTCTGCCACAGCTTCGTTCACAGCGTCTGAAGGAGTATTTGTTACCACAATATTCATTTTTTTTGCCGCTGCCAAATCAATATTATCAAAACCAACAGCATAATTTGCCACAATTTTTAATTGTGGGCCCGCAGCTTTCAAAACAGCTTCATCAATTTTATCTGTAAGTAAAGATAGTAGCGCACTGCATCCTGCAACATTCGTAAGCAGATCTTTTCGTGAGATAACAGCATCGTTCGCATATACTTTTACTGTGTATCCTGCAGATTTTAGAGCCTGTATTCCTGAGTCCGCGAATTTTCGTGTGACATATACTTTCTGTGCGGGCATATTCTATGGTAATTGTTTAATAATTATTTTTTTTATGTCTGATATAGAAGGATATTTCGGCAGGATGCCGGCTTGAGCACCCATATGCGTTACAACACCTGCTGCATTTAACGCGCCAATACGTAATGCCTCGTCAATATCGCCTGATTTCATAATACCAGATGTGAAGCCTGAGCCAAATGCATCGCCGGCGCCTGTTGTGTTTACTATTTTTCCTTTTGTAGGAGCTACAAACCACGTTGTTCCCATGGTATGAGCATATGCACCACGTGCACCATCTGTAATAACGAGCGCCATACGAGGCATAGGTCCTAAAAGTCGAATTATTTTTTCTAAATCTCGCGGTGAACAGTGGGCAAGTCCGGCTGCTTCTTCTCGGTTTAGGAAAAGTATGTCAGTCTGTAATAAACGTGGAGATAATTTTTTTAAACCTATATCAATTTCCGCACCGCCTGGGTTCCATGCGATATGCGTAAGAGATTTTTTTGCATGTAAAAAAAGTTCATGAAGCAATGGTTCATTTCCTGCAAGACTGGATATATACATCCATGGACTGGAAAGTTTTTGCCAGGATATTTTTTTTTCATTAATATGTTTGCTTGCGCCGCGCGCCGTGAGAATTGCGCGTGAGCCTGATCCTGCAAGTAAAATAATAGATGTTCCTGTTGCCTCGGTTGGATGAATTTGTAATGTGCGCGTGTCAACACTATGTTGTTTTAGGTCAGTGATGACATTCGTGCCAAATATGTCTTTTCCTACACTGCCTATGCAGGAAGTTGAAAAGCCAAAATGTGCAAAGGTCACAGCTACATTTGCAGCGCCGCCCCCTGTAGTTTGTGTGAGCTCGTCCATTTCTATTTTTGCACCCATTTTTAGACAAGTATCAAATCCATCCGGGGCATTTTTGTCAGTTTTAGACTCAAAAAAACGGCTTCGCACAAATAAGTCTTGCGTTGCCGCGCCCACCGTTAGTATGTCAAAAGCGAATTTTTGAGATTTCATACGTATAGTGTATCAAAATCAGGTATGAAAAGCGAGATAACTGTATACGCAGGTAGTTGACATTTTACATGGTTTCGGATATGGTCTTAAAAGTCCTTTGGAGAAAACATGGAACAAATCAAACAGAATCAACACCTCGTAGATGTGACGTATCGGCCAATATTTTCATCGTTAGATGGCAAAGTAGCACTTGGTATTATCCCAACTGTCACCAATCTATTCGTAGATAGAACCTGGTTTCCAAATCCTGTTCGTTCAGGATTTGAACTGACTCCCGGTAAAAAACTTTTTTGGCTTGCATCTATACCTGCCGCATTGCAGGATGATACAGACAAAATAATTGAATGGGGAATGTCAAAAGGATTTGATCCTGCAAATTATATTGAAGCATTCGAATGGCAGCGCGCGCTCGAATTGCGTAAAAGCAGGCCTTGGATTATTGCCCCGGGATCGCATACGTTTAAAAAAAACGTAAAATATATTGCAATGCTAAGTTTTGTGTATAGACAATGCTATCTAGACTATGTGCGGTATGACGCCATCTGGAATAAAGGTTATAAATGCCTCTTTGTAAAGAATGTAACGTAAAAAGACACCTTGCGGTGTCCTTTTTTATATCCTTCCTGCTGATCCAAACAGTTTCATTTTTCGCATCGCTACTTCACGCATTAATAAATTTGCAGGTTCTAATAATTTTCGTGGGTCAATAACGCGCGGCAAATCATCAATGGCTTCACGAATGCCAGCGGTAAATGCTAATCGTAAATCCGTATCAATATTTATTTTAGCTACTCCATGACGTATCGCTTGTTTGATATCAATATCTAAAACACCTCGTGCTTTCCCCAATTGTGCACCATGATGTTCGGCTAATGCTTTTACATCTTCTAATACACCAGAAGCACCATGTAATACAATAGGAATTTTTACTAACTTTGCAATTTTTTTCAGCCGTTCTATGTCTAGATGTGTTTCTCCTTTGAATTTATACGCGCCATGTAATGTGCCAATGGCAACTGCTAAAGAATCACATCCTGTCGCGCGTACGAAAGCCAAAGCCTTTTCCGGATTCGTTAAATGCGCATCTTTTTCTTCTACTGATACAAAATCTTCAATGCCTGCAATTGCGCCAATTTCTGCTTCAACGCTCGCCCCATATGTACGCGCCATTTTTACAACATGCTTTGTTATTTCAATATTCTTTTTTTCATCTAATGTAGATCCATCAAACATGACGCTCGTATATCCATTTTTTAAAGCCATTTTTACGTATTCTAAATTTTTTCCATGATCTAAATGCATGGCGACGGGAATTTTGCCTGCTGCAGCGACACGAATGAGGGCGCTCAAATATTCTATTCCCGCATATTCAATTGCGCCTTCAGATGTTTGAATAATAACGGGAGAGCGCATTTTTTCTGCAGCGCCAATAATTGCTTTTACCATTTCTAAATTGTTTACATTCAATGCAGGAACAGCATATTTTTTGGCACGTGCAGCAATTAAAAGTTTTTTTGTAGTGATAAGCATATGTGTATTATACAATATGTGCACATACTTTCATATTTTTTTTCAAGATGCGTTTCATTTCATTCAAATGTACTAATCCTGCCTGAGGACCTACTTGGCCTACAACACTCGCGCTATTTGCAGACCCGTATCGTAAAGCTTCAGCCAATTTTTTTTTCTGCAGTGTGGCGGATATAACTGAGGATGCGAATGCATCGCCTGCGCCTGTGCGTTCGATTACTTTGCCAGGAAAGATGGGCATGTGAAAATGCGTTGTACCATCAAAAGCATCTGCACCGTTTGGGCCATCAGTAATGATAATCTGTTTCGCACCTATATGATGAAATGCTTCTAACATGTTTAACATTGTTCTATCGCCATCAGATAATAGATGATGTGCTTCTTCTTTATTTAAAATAAAGAAATCGCTACGAGCGATGAGTTTTTTGTTCGCATCTAATCCTGCTCGAATATGTGTAGTACCAGGTTGGAATGCAAATAAAATGTTTGGATTTTTTTTCAAATGTGTAAGCAATTGCAAGTCCATACGTGCATGATCAATGCCCATCGCAGAATAATATATCGCGCGACATGCGGGGAGAGTTGGTAGGATATAGGAACGTGGTTGAAAATATACGAGCTGTGTCCGCTCGCCTTGGAAATTTATGACAGTTGATTCTGATGTAGGTTTTTTTGCATCAATAATAATAAATTTTTCATGTACCTTTTCTTTTTTTAGTGCTTCACGAATTTGGTCACCGGCGAAATCTTTTCCTACCCATGAAACGAGTGCGGTTTTTAATCCAAGACGTGAAGCTGAGACAGCTGCATTTGCAGAATTGCCCGCTGCAGGAATTTTTACAACTGAATCAACAGGAATTTTTTCTGCATATTCTAAACACAATAAACAGCGGTCTTTATGGATAGAGCAGGATACAGTTGCATCGTGAATCATGTAAAATACGTCTCGAAGAGATTCGCCAATAGTTATAATATCAAGCATATGGGTTGATAATAGCATGGTGTTGCAAATTTTGCTTACATGGTGTATCTTCGTATCCTGCACTTTCGAAAGGGTGAGGAAGATGATACTGAAAAATCAATTGAAAAAAATCGCGGAATATATTGATGAAATGACAGGATTGCACATTGCTCAAGATGAACTTGACGCTCAAGCATGGGTTGTTTTCACAGATCATATTGAACGTGATTTGGTGCAACTTGCTTTGTTTCGTGCATTGATTCGTGTGATGTCGCAACTTGGTCCAGAATCAGGTATGTTGAAAATGCCTAGTAGCGTTGATTTAAATCCGAGCGATTTTTCGGTTAAAATATTGCTTACAGCTGCAAATGTAAATGAAGTTTTTAAACTTCCAAATATTGCACATATGCGTGGATGTTGTGAACACCAAGCATCTCTTAAACTGACTTTTTCAACTTTCCTGTATTTTGTTGGCATCGCCGCATGTCGATTGGAAGGATTTGATAGCACAAAGATGAAAGTGTTTAGATGCTCGCAATAATTTTCTCTGTATCCTGACTATTGTCAGGATTTTTTTTATGTAGTAATACTATAGATAGAGGTACTTTTACAATGATGCCACTGAATTTGTTTTTGGTTCGTCACGGGGAAAGTGAAGGAAATATTGCCACAAAGCGTTCGCGAAAAGGCGATAATAGTTTGCATACACCTGAATATCTTGCGCGCCATTCTTCATCCTGGCGATTGACTGACAAAGGGATAGAACAGGCAAAAACGGCAGGATATTGGATTAAGGAACATTTTTACGGAGGTGAATTTCAAGCGCATTATGTTTCCGCATATTTACGTGCGATGGAAACGGCTGCACATTTTGATTTGCCGAATGCGCAGTGGCGAATGGAGTCGCATTTATGTGAGCGTAATTGGGGGGATATGGATGTAATGACGGATAAAGAACGTTTGCGTTTATTTTCGCGAAATCTAGATCGTCGTGATGCGGAATCGTTTTTTTGGCGACCTCCGAATGGGGAGTCGATTGCGGATGTATGTGCTACGCGTGTGTATAGGCATATCTCAACCTTGCATAGGTTGCCGTCGACATCGAATGTTGTTATGGTTCTTCACGGAGAATTAATGTGGGCATTTCGTGCAACACTCGAACGAATGTCGCCAGCAAAATTTGCAGAATTAGATGCATCAACAGATTCATTTGATCGTATTCACAATTGTCAGGTTATTCAATATTCACGGCGTGATCCTGTCACAAATGAAACTGCATCCTGTTATAAATGGATGCGATCGGTTTGCCCTTCAGAACTTTCAAAATCCAGAAATACGTGGGAAAATATTCAGTATTTTAAATATACCAATGTAGATTTGCATGCACTTGTAGCAAATACTACTCGCCTCATTTCCGGATGAGGTTTTTTATTATGACCGAATGGGCGGGTGAGGGACTTGACTTATGTCAAGTTTTAGTATAGACTAATAATAGTCACAACCGTTTCGACAAAAGGAGAGTAGTAGATGAAAGTTTTTGAACCTGATGCTGGAATTTGGCTAAACACTGCTATTGAAGATGCTATTGCGCTGGCAAAAAAGTCAGATGATGATGTGCGCATGGTTTTCAATGGCATTG
>JAHFIO010000037.1 GCA_023246325.1 Candidatus Uhrbacteria bacterium
GCGCCATTTAAAACTGCATCTGGATGAGATGCATCTAGTGCAGCATGTACCGCATTCAAATCTGTAATTTCTACTTTTATACTTTCAATATCGTGACCTGCATTTTGCAAGCCAGTGACAATTTTTTTGCCCACATATCCAGGGCTAAAGACAAGAATTTTCATTTGACGTATTCTTTTGCTTTAGTAGCGATTTCCGCACGCATATCTGCCGTTTGCAGTTTACGTGCATCCTGCTTGTGCATGGCTATACCGTGTTTAATGGCCGCATCTATAGATTCATCTATATTACGGCCCTTCATGACAGCGTTACAGTCTATCCCGAAATCACGGCATGCGATGATGAACATATAGATATATCCTGCCAAAAAATAAGGATTTATGCAAGCGCGTATCAGCAGGATGCATACTGGACATAGAAAAAAATAACGTCTACACTCATATCGTATATAGGCGCTCATAGCTCAGTGGTAGAGCAGTTGTCTTATACACAACTGGCCCCTGGTTCGAATCCAGGTGGGCGCACCAAAAAAATACCTGGTATATTTGTACCAGGTATTTTTTTATTTCGATAATTCCATTCGATGGAAACGTGTGATAACAATTTTCTCCCCCATCTTCGCGCTTAATTCAAGCATTAATTGTTCCATCGTCACATCTTCATTTTTGAAAAATTCTTGTTTTACTAAACAAATTTCTGAATACCATTTGTTTAATTTTCCTTCAATAATTTTTACTTTTATTTCTTCTGGTTTTTTATCTTCTCCCATGTCAGCCAAAAAAAGTTGTTTTTGTTTTTCTACTATATCGGCAGGAATTTGATCCGGCGAAACATATTCTGGATTCATTGCAGCAACTTGCATAGCAACATCATTTGCAAATGCAACGAATTCTTCATTGCGCGCAACGAAATCTGTTTCACACGCTACCTCTACAATAGAAGCGAGTTTTTTATTGTGATGAAGATAAGTTGCAATAACACCTTCCGTTGCAGTTCGTTCTGAAGATTTCTTCGCAGCTTTTGCCGCACCCTTTTTCTTTAAAATTTCAATTGCTTTTTCCGCATCTCCACCTGCTTCTTCTAAAGCTTGTTTACAATCTACAATGCCAGTACCAGTTCTTTTACGAAGATCCATCGCTTGTTGTGCTGATGTCATATTATTTTTTCTCATCTACTAAACTTCCCCCTAATCGTGCACGTGCAGCCTCCCATTCTTTACGACCATCTTCACATGCGGCTGCAATAAGTTTAGCGATCAATTCAATTGATTTAACCGCATCATCATTCGCCGGAATTGGATAATCAATTTGAGTTGGATTTACATTTGAATCACAAACGCCAATAATTTTCATTCCACGTCGAAGCGCTTCATCCAATGCTGTTTTATCCTTGCGAATATCTAAAATAAAAATCGCTTCTGGAATTTTTGCCAAATCTTGAATACCTCCAACCTTTGCTTCCAACTTCGTAATTTTTTCTGCAAAACGTGCTTGTTCAAATTTTGTATATTTTGTTAATTCTCCGCGTTCTTGTTTTTTCTTCAAGTCTTTAAACGTACGTAACAATTGCGCGATGATGGCATAATTTGTAAGTGTACCACCTAACCAACGATTATTCACATATGGCATGCCGCACGACACTGCTGCATCCTGCACAATTTTTTGCGCTTGCTTTTTTGTGCCAACAAAGAGAACGATTCCACCACGTTGAGTGATACCTCGCACAAAATTCATGGCATTGTCGAGTGCCTTTTGTGTTTCTTCTAAGTTAATTATGTGAATTCCTTGACGGTCTCCGTGAATATATTTCTCCATCTTTGGATGCCATTTTGCGGTTTGATGACCGAAATGGACACCGGCCTGAAGCATCTCAAGAAGAGACGGTGATTTGGCGTTTGCCATAGAATTATGTGCCTTTTACCTCCCCGCTACTCGCCACGGACTTCGTTTAAGAAGAGGCGCCGGGCGATATTTGTGTAGGGGTGTGTGATTAAAAATCCTTTTCAGGATACGCGTGAGAGTAACAGAATGCTGGATTTTATGCAAGCATGAGTATGGCAATGTCTATACCGGCAGGATGAGGATATTCGCATAAAAAAAATACCCGATCAAAGAAATGAAAGGGTGATTTAGAAAAAATTGCTACTTATTTTGAAGATCGGATTCAAGCTGAAGTTGCTTCGTCTTCTCTTCCTCAACTTTGAGACGATATCGAGAATGAATATATTGTCTCACAATAGTCGCAAGTCCAAATCCAAAAAATACAACTACGAGAAAACATCCAAATCCATTTGCGCTGATGAAATTCAGAACGTCTTGCATGTGAACCTCCTATATGAACCTACTCTTTTTAAATTATTTTGTCAATATTCGCTTCAATGCCTCTTGGTATGGCTGTAATTCATACATTTCTTCTTCAAGCGTTTGTTCAATTGAATATTTTTTTGTTGCTTCTACGATATACATAGACCGCAATGGAAAATATGGGTCTATTATCCCATGAATTTTTGAAGTAAGCGTAACGGGGCGACGTCCGCTTTCTTTTCTCACCTCCCCATTCGGCAGGATGAGGACAAAATAATCTTCAAAATACGCAGGTACATTTCCACCGCGTTTTTCTACGATGTTTTTATAAAATGCTATCATTTTTTCTGAAATTTGTGCTGGAGTTAACTCATTTTCATCCTGCCCATTAAGGGCATTTCGTTTTACTTTCGCGGGATCAAGATATTCGCCGGGAATAACAAAAGCTGTATCCAAACCAAGAATTGGCATATCGGTTTTTCCAAAATATACACGCGCTTTTTTTTCGGCATTTTCGTATAGATCGCTTCCCTCTTCAACTTCAATGATTTCAAGTCCAATATCTTTTAAAGATACAAACTCATACGTCTCCATTACTTTACGAACACGGGCGAGTTTAGAAGGGTTATTTGTAGCGACAAGAATTTTCATATTACTCCTTACTCCACATCTTCATTCCCCATCTTCCCCATTTTTACTGCATTAATAATTTCATCTAATGCACCGTTCATTATAACAGGAATATTATGCCAGGATTTTTTAATGCGATGATCTGTAATACGATCCTGCGGATAATTATATGTGCGAATTTTTTCACTACGATCACCCGTACCGATTTGCGCACGACGTTCAGCGTCTAATGCTGAATGTTTGCGTAATTCTTCCATTTCCCAAATGCGTGATCGCAAAATAGTCATAGCACGTTCGCGATTTTGTAATTGGCTTCGCTCATCCTGACATGACACAACGGTATTTGTTGGAATATGTGTAATACGAACTGCAGATTTTGTTGTATTTACACTTTGTCCGCCTTTGCCTCCTGCACAGAATGTATCGATTCGTAAATCCTTCGCTTCAATACTCACTTCAGTTTCTTCAATTTCAGGCATGATGGCAACCGTAACCGTTGATGTATGAATACGTCCTTGTTTTTCTGTTTCCGGTACGCGTTGCACGCGATGCACACCAGTTTCTTTTTTCAATCTGCCATATACACCATCCCCTTCTATTGAAGCTATAACTTCTTTTAATCCTCCAACGTCATTTGATGATTCTGACATCAATATCACTTTCCATTTTTTTGTTTCTGCATAGCGCGTATATAAACGAAATAAATCATGTGCGAATATAGATGCTTCATCTCCACCTGCACCAGCTCGAATTTCAATAATAACATTGTTTTGATCATGCGGATCTGGAGGTATAAGCGCTAATTCAAATTCTTCTTTTGCTTTTTCTAATGCTGCAGTAACAAGAGGCAATTCAAGCATCACCAATTCCGCCATATCTGCATCACCAGAATTTTTTGCAGCCACTATATCCTGCATGGCAAGTTCGGCGGAAAGATACGCATCTGCTTTTTCAACAAGAGTGCGTTGCTGTGAATATGCTTTTGATGCATCACGATATGTATTTTGATCAGCGAGTGTTTCTGGTGCAGATACTACAAGTTCAAGCTGAGCGAGCTTGGATTTTACCTCTAAAGCAGATTGTTTTAGATTATGCATATAATAAAAAATGGCGTCTGAAATCAGACACCAGATTTTTGTAGTTAAGCTTCAACCAAAGTGGTTGGTTTTTTTTGCGCACGTTTGGTTGCTTTTTGTGTTGTACGTTTTGCTGCTTTCGCTTTTTTACCTAATGTTGTAGAAGATTTTGCTTTTGCAGAAACGGTGCGCTCTTGGAATTTCTCCACACGACGCGCCGTATCAATAAGTTTTTGTTTACCTGTATAAAATGGATGGCATTTTGAACACAATTCAATATGGATTTCAGATACAGTTGAACCCGCAACAATAACATTCCCACAAGCGCAGGTAATTTTTGCTTCAGGATAATATGTTGGATGAATTTCGGCTTTCATATTTGTAGCAGGATAATAGCAAATACTTGATTCTTTGGCAAGAGGTGATAGGGTGTAGACATGAAAACGTCTGATTTCAGCTATATCTTACCGGAGGAATTAATAGCACAAACTCCAGCTGAACCACGTGATTCATCACGATTAATGGTCTTACATCGGCAGGATAAAACATGGAAGCATGATAGATTTTTTAATATTGGTTCATATATACGTAGAGGTGATATATTGATACTAAATGAAAGTAAGGTTTTTAAGGCGCGAATATCTGGAATCTGTAATGAGAAAAAAGTAGCCGTATTTTTACTACGTCCCGAAAACACATTATGGTCAGCTTTAGTAAAACCATGGCGCAATATTGATGTGGGATCAATAATCAAATTTGATGATTCGTTTACTGCAACCGTTATAGCAAAATTAGAAAATGGAACGGTGACATTAGATTTTTCTCGTTCAACTGAAAATGTTTTTTCATTTATGGAAAAAAATGGTTCGGTGCCGCTACCTCCATATATACATACAACCATACAAGAAAAAAACTACCAAACAATATATGCGAAACATATTGGATCTGTTGCTGCTCCCACGGCAGGATTTCATTTTACGCCCGAACTCATCCAGCAATTAAAAAAGAAAGGTGTACAATTTGCCTATATCACTTTACATGTTGGACTTGGAACATTCCGACCAATGATTCATAAAACAATTGAAGAACATACAATGCATAGTGAGTGGGTGCATGTATCCGAAGAAACTATGGAAAAAATTCAAAAAACAAAATCACAAGGTGGACGTGTAATAGCAGTTGGGACAACTTCAGTACGTGCTCTAGAATCTGGTATGCGAAATGGATATACAAATATATTTATACAACCTGGATATACATTTAAAATTATTGATGCGATGATAACGAATTTTCATGTACCTGTATCTACACTTCTTGTACTCATTTCTGCTTTTGCTGGACATGAGTTTGTACTCAAAGCGTATACCGAAGCGATTCATCAAAAATATAGATTTTATTCTTTTGGTGATGCAATGTTTATTGAATAATAAAAAGGAGGTCATGAACCTCCTTTGATTTTTCCTTTGCCTGCATGTGAAGATGCGCCTAATGCGCGCGCTATACTATCTGGATCATTGAGATCAACGGGCTTTTTCGCATCTTCTTCAGCTTGCTTTTGACGAGCTAAAACTTTTTCCTGTTTTTCAGGAGTATTCGGCTCACAACACAGTTCGCAATAGCGTTCATATTTCCACTCTCCATGCACAATTACTTTCGCGATTGTCTCTACATACGTATAACAGCCATCACACTTTGTAGACATGCCGTGATTCGCAATACAGGTGAAAGGAAGCATAAATAATGGAGTTGTCTGAAGTGTTATTACATCACATACTTTGCAGAATCGTAATCGCGCCTTTCCTTGTGGATTTGTAGCAACGATATGAATTTCGTGAACTGTTTTTTTAGACATGTGTTTTGTCCTTTTGGAAAGAGCTTTCTACATATTAGACTAGGACATTTTGAATAAATAATCAAGCGGCATATATATAGAATAAAAAAAAGCCGTTTACACTGAATGTAAACGGCTTATGTGACGTTGTTGAGCGAGTAGGATTCGAACCTACATTTCCGGATTCAAAGTCCAGAGTTCTAGCCATTGAACTATCGCTCCGTGCTCGACTTTGCGAACTTGGCTCCATGCTACCACCTACGGTGTTAGCATTGCGCCCCGTTCGCAGTCTCGCTTTACTTTGCCTTGTGGGCAAAGTATTTAGTCTTCACACGTTACGAAGGTTGATTTGGTTCTATCGATTCCTGCATCCGCAGGAATGACAGATTAAGTTATGAAGTAGAACGGGTGAGACTTGAACTCACATCCACCTGTTCATAGGACAGATGCTCCACCGTTGAGCTACCGTTCCGTACGCTCGACTTTGCGAACTTGGCTCCATGCTAACACCGTAGGTGGTAGCATTGCGCCTCGTTCACAGTCTCGCTTTACTTTTCCTTGTGGGCAAAGTATTTAGTCTTCACACGATATGTTAAGGGTATAAGAAGCGCCCACCAAAAAAAACTTTTATTCTTTTTGGTGGGCGTAGTGCGTAAGTCCGAAGCTTTGCAGTCTGCATGCAGCTCTGCATTGCCTATTTGAACTCACGAAGTGAAGGGTCACTTTGTTTCGCAGTTGTGTGTACAAGTTAGTCAGTGTATTTGTAGACGCTTTACACACTTCAAAGTACCGTACGAAACAAAATGACCAGTGGAGTGCACGGGAATCGAACCCGTATCACACAGATTAAAAGTCTGTTGCTCTACCAGTTGAGCTAACACTCCAGTGTTGACCACCACGAGTCGCGCGATGGTCAACGTTTTGTTGAAATACTTTTAAACAAGGTCGCGAGCCATCAAGGCTGCCTCTCTTTCATTTTACTCTTTAGAAGGGTATAGAAAGCGTCACCGCGGTCAGATTGGGAATTCGGAAACCCCAACCAATAACCGCGATGACTTCAGTGATCTCGGGGTCGACTCCCAATATCAGCGATTCATCTATCCTGCCATATTCCGCAGAACTTGTCAAGCCCTCGTACAGCCCTAGGCCAAAGCACTATACATAAGCCCCACTCTTCACCACATTCTTCTTTTTTACTCATGATATCCGCCTCTTTCTACGTGGACGTTTTTTACCAGGAGTCAACGTTGAATGATGTACAGGAAGTTTTGGCTGCGGAACAACGAGTGCCACTGTACAAATTGCACAACATCGATGTCGCATCGCGCAGGGCGCACAATATATATACCCAGGCGTCGGCGTTGCATCACCACAATCCTTGCAGGGCTGGCATAGCGCAGTTAAAACGGATCTCGTTCGCAATGTTTTTGTACACTTCTCACACACTTGTTCTTCTTTTGACATGTAACCTCTTTTTCAAATGAACTAAAATAAAATACCATGCTGCATCCTGCATTACAATATATCTTCAATAAAATTATATTCCACTTTTTCTTTCGGCAGGATGCAAATAGCAAGCGCATCCACTTGATATCCACGATATGTTTTTTTACATGTTTCAATATACGCTTCAATAGTTCTTTCTAAATGCCGTAATTTTAAACCATCGATTGCATCTTCAGGACACCCATACACGAAAGACTTACGCGTCTTCACTTCTATAAAATGCAAAATGCCATCACGCTCTGCAATAATATCTATTTCTCCTAATCGACATCGCCAATTACGTACAATTATTAAAAAACCTCGCTCTTCACAAAATGTGATCGCGAGGTCTTCACCATTTTTTCCTAAAATTTTTCTCGAATCCAACATGTTATTTTTTCTTTTTTGGTAGCCACTTATTAAATTCTTGTTGCTGTTGTCGTGCTGCCTTAATATGCGGAACCTCAATCCACACATAGGTATATAAACGGTATACATGATATACAAAAATACTTCCTATCACCAAAAATAAAAAGCGCATACTCAGATATGGTATATGTTCATATGTTAATCCTACAACCAATAATCCTAATAAACCGG
>JAHFIO010000038.1 GCA_023246325.1 Candidatus Uhrbacteria bacterium
CTCTTTTTCTCGGCGCCGACCATGCAGGATACCAACTAAAAGAATCAATAAAATCCTGGCTAATAAAAACAGGCCATATTGTTAAAGATCTCTCCCCTACTTTCGACAAAGACGATGATTATCCAGCGCACGGAAAAAGAGTTGCAAATGCTGTAGTCAAAACTACAAATGGATTTGGAATTTTAGTATGTGGAAGCGGGGTTGGCATTTCTATCGCTGCAAACCGTGTAAAAGGTGCGCGTGCATTCGATGCATATGACGAACATATCACAAAACTCGCACGCGAACATACCGATGCAAATATAATCACTTTATCTGGTTGGTATACAAGCAATACACAAGCACATACATTAATTGGATTATTTTTACGTACACAATTTTCTACAGAAAAGCGTCATGCACGTCGTGTCAAACAACTTGGATAAATTCGCTCTATGCACAATCTCATCATACCAGCACTACTCGTAAAAACGGAAAAAGAATTTCGCGAAAAATTGCGTATCGTTGATGGTATTGTATCTCTCTGCCAAATAGATGTAATGGATGGACATTTTGTGCCGAATACAACTTGGTGTGATTTTGATATATTGCGTATCCTGCCGTCACCGATGCAATTTGAATTGCATTTAATGGTAAGCGATCCCTACTCCTATATCCAAAAATCGGCAGGATGTAGAAATATAAAAAGAATCATTTGGCATATTGAAACGAATGTAGATCACATTTCATTAATTCGTTCATGCCACTCTGCAGGATTCGAATGTGGCCTCGCAATAAATCCAACTACACCAAAAGAAAAATTATCTCCATATGCACATCTGATAGATGAAATTTTAATCATGGGAGTAAATCCTGGTTTCAGCGGACAAGGATTACTGCCTGATACCATTGAAAAAGCAAAACGTATTCGTGAAAACTGGCCCCATATACCAATAGGATTCGATGGCGGTGTTATCCCCGACATCCTGCCGACTTTGAAGAACGCGGGCGTGACACGCTTTTGTGCCGCTTCAAGCATATTCAAATCAGAATATCCGCAAGAATCAATTAGAAAAATGGAAAATGCTTAATTCGTATGTTACACTCATATAATATGAACTCTATAAAAAATTATATAGCGAAAAAAAATACTGGTGATTGGTTTACATTGTTTTTTATTTTCGCTTTTATTGCACTATCTTTCTATAATATATTTTGGGGAATTATTGGTGTACACATACCGTATAGTTCAGGTGAAAGAAGTGTAAAAATTATTAAACTAAGTGAGAAAGGTCTGATTTGGAAAACATGGGAAGTTGAAGGTATACTTACACAAGGCCAAAATAATTTAACATATATTTGGCAATTTTCAGTTGATTCCAATGAACAAAAAAAATCGGAAATACTTTCCTTACTACAAAAAGCATTTGATTCAGGTGAAACAGTCAAAATAAAATATGTACAACAGGCTGGATCCGTACCTTGGAGGGGTGACACATCCTATTTTGTGAAAGATATACTTTTTCCTGTAAATAAATAAACACTTCTTGTATAAAAAAAGGGACGACCAACTAGGTGTCCCTTATATGGAGTGACTTCGGCAATATCCCCTATCTACGTAAATGTTGAAATGATTCCATAGCGCCTGGCGCCATCATACTCAACGAAGTAACAACAAGAAGCAGAAAAATTAATCCCACATATGCGAGCGAACCCAATACGATTCCGCCTAATCTCATTTTAGGTAATTCCGTTTGTCGCAAAAACAAAACAAGTTTTTCAACGTCATCAATCAATTCGATTGAAGTTGCATACCCTTTCGCAAATGGAAGTCTATACACACCACGTGCATCAGATGAAATAATACCGCATTGATACAATCTCGTATCGCTCATAACTCGCAAAGATAACATTTTTTCGCTCACCACAGAAATATCTTTTTCGCAGCCAAGAAATTCTGCAAGTGCATGCAACATATTTTCACGATCTTTTTGCTGATACATTTCTCGTAATTCATTTACGAATTCGCCAAATGAGGCGAACAAAACGAGAAGGAACATAAACGAACTTGTATAAAAATACAAAACGACTATACATACTAACATTGTTCCCAAAAAAACAAGTCCGCTTTTTTGATGAATAGAAACCAATATAGATTTCACAGCACGCCCACCATCCAACGGGTTGATAGGCACAAGATTAAATAAATTCACAAGTGCAATCATTGCCGCCATGACTGCAATGTCAGGATTCGACGTAAATACATATCCTGCCCCTAAAACAACCGCCGTACCCAATCCCCAAAAAGGACCCATAAGTGCAATCACAACTTCTGCTTGTCGCGATGGAAATTTTTTTGATGCAACCGCTACTGCCCCCATAAATGGAATGAAATATATTCCCTTCACAGGCACGCCATACAATTTCATTGCCCAAACATGTCCCATCTCATGAATAAAAAGACATGCAAGCAAAACTACCGCAAACGTAAACCCAAATAAATAGGCGAACGCAATCAAACTAGCCGCAAGTAACACAACTTTCATGGGTGTTACGCCATCGAGAAACTTGTCCATGTGAAAACTCCTTATTGTTTTTATCCTGTCGAAAGTGCGTGAATACAGTAGCACAGAATAAAAAATCCTGCTGTTTAGGCAGGATAAAAACACTATTTCATAATCTCCATCATCGCTTCTCCCATTCCTGGGACAAGCTTCGCGAGAGCGAGCAAGGACAACATCCCATAGGTGAGCAAACAATATCCAACAAAAATCGTCACTACATGTACCCAATGCAATTTTGGATTTTCATTTTCTGCATGCAAATAAGCAAACAAATTTGATTTTGCAAATTCATCCAGTGCCGGCACATGCAATTCATCATTCGTGGTTGCGTTTACAAAACGCTTTTTTCCACGCACCCAGAATATATATCGAGCATCAAATGCTACATGTTGCACAACAATACGCAAAATCGCATTCTGCGATTGCACGTGATTTTCAAAAGGATACTCTTTCAAGCTCCCTTGAACCTCTCTCAAAAAATCTTCATCTAAAAATTGAGCATGCATCATGCGATCCGTAGAAAACAATTGCGTTTCTACATACAATTCCTCGATGCGGGAAATAACATTTTCAGTTGTTGGCTCTTCAACATTCAGCAATTTCGCAAGTGCCAACCGAACACGAATATGATCGGTTTTACGCCAATAATTAAAAACGCTTTCATATACGTTAAACAGAATGAAGACCGCAAAAAATGCCCACAATATCCAGCTCCCCGTCCAATATGACGCATACGCCATACAGGCTATGGGTGCTGCAATCAGCACAGTGCGAAGAGGTGTTGGAAAAATTCTCACCATTACCTTCCATGCTCGCCCACCATCCAAAGGACTAATGGGAAACATATTCAGCAAATTGAGAATCACCATCCAGCCTGCCACTGCAACCCACACTACATTTCCAGTCATTACAAACAGGATATGTGCAAGAACAGCGAGAAAATATCCAAGTGCTGGGCCCATCAAAGCAAAAAATACAAATCCAACACCGGTTGGAACACGATCCTTCGCTACAACAGCTGCACCAAGCAAGGGAATAAAATACATTCCTCGCACACGCAAACCATAGTGCCACAATGCCCACACATGACCCATTTCGTGAACAAGCAGGCTGACCATAATAAGTGCAGCATATTGAATATTCCAGATTGCTGTATATACTACAAGCGAAATCACAGCCAAACCAATCATGATAAGATACGAGCCGCTAAATGAAGGTTGCGGCCCCTTTTGAACTACAGGAACCATTGTAACCTCCTATGCAGCAAGATGTGTAAATTGTAAGGAACACACATAGCGTATGTTGTTTGTTTACAAGGTTCAATAAAAAAGCAAGACGTGCTATTATCCACCTATATGGATATTCCAAAAACTCCAAACTCCAAACCATACCGCGAAACTCCATCCAATATGGACGCAATACTAAAAAAGTATGAAAATCTATATCCGACAATGCCAGGCGCTAGTATCGAAAATAGATATGATTCTTTTATCTCCTTTATGCAAGAGGTTTACGCTGGCATGAAACCCCCTGAACTTCGTGGAAAAGAAAAAGAAATGGAAAAAGATTTGCAAACTGTAATGTCTCTTCACAAAAATTCAAAATTATAAATTTTTCAATTCTTCTATTAGTTTTCTAATATCATTTTTTTTATATCCAGGATACATATAGCGAGGATCTAAATTATGGTGCCCTTTTCCATTAACTAAGTTTTCTAGTCTATGTATTAGACTATTATAGTCACTAAAAAAACTTTCTGATCCTTTTTCATAATCAGTATAAATCTGTTGCGCTTGTTCTTTAATTTTTTCCTCTGTTGGTCTAGGGATATTTCCGTGCTCAAATAAATAAGGTTCATTTAGCCCTTCTTCCTTTATTCGCTCATCTTCCCTTTCTAGATCCGCCTCATTTTTATTTGGCACTTTATGTACATCTTCATTTGACAATCTACCCATCGACATCTTTTCCATACAATTTCAATTGTGAATTATACCAAAATAATACTCTCTCTAGTTCTCATTCGTCAAATACATTACAAAAATTGGTTTTTTTGCTATCATACACATATATGAAATCAATATATCTTGCCATACTCGGGCTCATCCTGCCGACTGCTTTTGCATTTGCAGCTACTGCACCCGGCTCCCTCATCAAAGGCCCTGGTGATTCCGTCTACTATCTTGGGCAGGATGCGAAACGCTATGTTTTTCCAACAGCAAATACATATAAAAGTTGGTATACAGATTTTTCATCGGTGCAAACCATATCAGCAACTGAACTAGCCTCATATACACTTGGTGGAAATGTGACCTATAAACCTGGTGCTCGAATGATTAAAATCACAACGGATCCAAAAGTGTATGCTATTTCAGCAGGAGGCGTTCTTCGCTGGATACAAAACGAAAATACTGCAAGCGCAATGTATGGCGCAGATTGGAATAAAAAAATTGACGATGTATCTGATACTTTTTTTACAGATTATAGATTAGGTTCACCAATTGTATATGCTTCAGATTTTATACCAAGTTCAGCGATGCAATCCGCAATATCTATTGATATAGATAAAAAAACTATACCCCCTCCTACTCCCCCACCCATTCAAGATAATTTCACCTTCACCGTGTCCAAACAACATATTCAAGGCGGAGACACGGTTTTGCTCACAGGAATATCGACACGCATAGATGGTATTTCGAAAATTGAATTATACGGAGATGGCCAATTGGTGGGATCCTGCCCAAATCAATCATGTACAGGTGAATTCACGGTGCCAAGATCTGGCACAAAAGATTCATATATTTTTGAAGGGCATGTTATCAATCGAGACAATTCAATCACATCAAAAACGATAACACTTCTCGTGCAAACAAATGGCGATGATAAAGTACTGGTAACAATAGCCCAGGGAACCATATTGCCTAATCAAATGGGAAATGTCACTGTAGACATTGATACGAGTATTGCTATTTTACGTGTCGATATTTACGTTGGTGGTACGTCTATAAAAGCATGCACAGATGGCGCGCGCCGATGTATATGGTCAGATTATATTCAGAATGCAAAAGTTGGTGATATAAATGAAGTATACGCAAAAGTCACGGATACGGCAGGACGTGTGTATATATCAAAAAAATATTCAATCAATACTGGAACGAATGATGCACCTTCTGTAAAATTACTTGTTGGTAAATCAATGATATATATAAAAGAAAGCGTGGATCTTGCAGCAAGTGCTAGTGATAATGATGGCATAGCAAGCATCGAAATATTGCAGGATGGCGTCGTGATGAAACACTGTGATTCAGGTGCACCTTGTACGGTAAATGCGGGCCCTTTTCTTTCGGCAGGATCAGTGAACTTTTCAGCGCGCGCCATAGACTTAAAAGGTATGGCAGGTATAACGCAAAATAGCACATCACTTTTGATACAATAATATTGGGGTCAGGCACCAAATTGTGGATAAGTGTTTTTAAAAACACTTATCCACAATTTGGTGCCTGACCCCAATATTAGTACACTATATACATGCTCACTCAAAAACGCATACAGGAACTTGAAAAAACCGCGAACACTATACGTGAAGATATTATTGTTTCTTTATTAGCTGCAAAATCTGGACATTCTGCTGGACCTCTTGGAATGGCCGATGTTTTTACGGCATTGTATTACGAAATTGCCAATATTTCACCTGAAAAACGCTCAGCAGAAAATCGTGATCGAATTGTTTTATCCAATGCTCATATCTGCCCCGTTCTATATGCCACACTCGCAAATCGTGGATATTTTCCACGAGAAGAATTAAAAACATTACGTAAATTAGGTTCACGTTTACAGGGACATTCAAATAATCATTCGCAACCAGAAATACCTATTGAAACATGCGGCGGCCCCCTATCACAGGGATCATCTCAAGCTATTGGCATGGCACTCGCCTCAAGAATAAACTATACATACAACGAAACGCATCCTGCCGAAAACAAAAAACCTGTCTGGCATACCTGGTGCTTAGTCAGCGACGGCGAATTAGATGAAGGACAAAGCTGGGAAGCTTTCATGCTCGCTGGAAAAGAAAACCTATACGGCCTCACTATTTTTGTTGACCGAAATAATATCCAAATAGATGGCGATACAGAAAATATTATGCCGCTTGAACCACTCGCTGATAAATTTCGCGCATTCAATTGGAGTGTAATCGAAATCGACGGACATAATATCCGCGCAGTCATTGAAGCTGCTAATCAAGCACGCGCAACTATTGAAAACCCAACCGTTATTATTTGCCATACCATTCCAGGCAAAGGCGTCGACTTTATGGAAAACCGATTTGAATGGCATGGCAAACCACCAAATGCAGAAGAAGGCAGGATAGCGCTCGCCGAACTTCGCACACTTGGCGGACAAATAACTTCTGAACATGAATAATATGTTGAATCCTCAAATTTTCGATGTACATGTAGAAAAAATACCAACGCGAAATGGTTTTGGCGATGCATTGGTCACGCTTGGTTCCGCAAATGAAAATATCGTCGCATTAACAGGTGACCTTGCTGAATCCACACGCGTCTTAGCTTTTGCAAAAAAATTTCCAAAACGTTTTATAGAATGCGGTGTCGCAGAACAAAATATGATGGGTATTGCTGCAGGATTAGCTTTATCAGGAAAAATTCCTTTTATAACTTCATATGCGACTTTTTCTCCAGGACGAAATTGGGATCAATTACGTGTATCTGTATGTTATTCAAAAGCAAATGTGAAAATCGCGGGAGCACATACAGGCGTATCCGTTGGACCTGATGGTGCAACACATCAAGCATTGGAAGACATTGCAATCACACGCGTTTTACCCGATTTAGTTGTTTTAGTCCCCTGTGATGCAGAGGAAACACGTAAATGCACTTTAGCTGCTGCAGCATATATTGGTCCAGTATATTTTCGTTTTGCTCGTGAAAAAACGCCAGTGATTACTACTACAGAAACACCTTTTGAAATTGGAAAAAACTACGTGTGTATTGAAGGTACGGATGTCACGATTGCAGGATGCGGCCCTGTATTATACGAGGCACTTCTCGCAGCGCGTGCATTAGAAAAAATTGGTATCTCAGCCGAAGTACTAAATTGTCATACCATAAAACCTTTTGATGAAAAAACATTAATAACAAGCATAGAAAAAACAGGGTGTTGCGTTTCCGTTGAAGAACATCAAGTTTCTGGAGGATTGGGTGGAGTCATTGCAGAAACTCTTGGGCGTCTGCATCCTGCACCAATAGAAATGATAGGCATGCCCAATACATTTGGAGAATCTGGCGAACCAGATGAGTTATTAACAAAATATCACATGCGATCTACAGATATTATTGAGGCAGTCAA
>JAHFIO010000039.1 GCA_023246325.1 Candidatus Uhrbacteria bacterium
GCTAAACCCGGCCCTTTTGTAACCGCGATTACATCACATTTGATACCAGATGACTTCGTACCAAAAATATTCGCCCGATCAAGCAAGGTCAAAATCTCCGCCACATGCAAACGTGCAGCAACCTCAGGCACAACACCACCATATTTCGCATGCTCTGCAATTTGCGTCGCTATTTCATGATGCAGGATACGTATACGAGGATTTTTACCAGTTCCCACACTCAAAATAGCTATGGATGTTTCATCACAGCTTGTTTCAATTCCAACTATTCGCATTTTATTCATGTTCCAACTCAGCTATATACTTTTCTGCCTCAAGAGCTGCCATACAACCTGATCCTGCCGCAGTAATAGCCTGACGAAATTTAAAATCTTGTACATCGCCAGAAGCAAAAACACCGGGAATATTCGTCCGTGTTGAACCAGGCACAGTTTTCAAATATCCTTTTTCGTCTACCTCAATAACCCCTGCAAACAAAGACACATTAGGTTCATGGCCGATTGCCGCAAATACTCCATCAATAGGCATTTCACGCAATACCGACGTCACTGTATCTTTCAAAGATACTCCAGTTACCTTCCCTATATCCACGCCTAAAATTTCATCTATAGCCGAATTCCATATGACTTCAATCTTTGGATGTTTCATAACCCTATCTTGCATAATTTTTGATGCTCGGAATGCATCCTTGCGACATACAATAAACACCTTTTCTGCAAAGCGCGTCAAAAACAGTGATTCTTCCATTGCACTATCTCCCCCACCAACAACAATCACATTTTTTCCTTTGAAAAAAAATCCATCACATGTAGCGCATGCAGACACCCCATGACCATATAATTTTTTTTCACTTTCCAAGCCCAAACGTTTTGCGGATGCACCCGTTGAAATAATTATCGTATGGGCAAAATATTCCACACCTTTCGCCACTACTTTAAATGGCGAAGTTTTCAAGTCAACACTCTCAACCTTCTCTGAAATAATTTCCGCATTAAACCTCTTCGCCTGCTTACGCATAACCGACATTAAATCTGGACCTTGAATACCCATTTCAAATCCAGGGTAATTTTCTACTTCCGTCGTTGTCATTAATTGACCACCGGGTTCCGCACCTTCAAACAAAAGCGGTTTCAATTCCGCTCGTGCTGCATAAATTGCAGCCGTCCATCCTGCCGGACCCGAACCTATGATAATGACATTTCGTATATCCATATAGTAAAAAGTGGGATGGCACCATCCCCTCATATTCTATGCATGCTTTGCTAAAACTTTTTCTAAAACTTCTTTTTCTTGCACGCCAACAAATCGCTCAACTTCTTTTCCATTTTTAAACACAATGAGTGTTGGTATAGACATCACGCCAAATTGCATAGCGATATCCCCCTGTTCATCTACATTTAATTTTCCAACTTTTGCTTTTGTGTCATCCAGACTATCTGCCAATTCTTCTAAGATAGGCCCCTGCAATCGACATGGCCCACACCAAGGCGCCCAAAAATCTACCAATACTGGCACGGTTGCCTTCGCAACTTCCGCATCAAAATTCGCTGTTGTAAATGTATATTCCATAGATAGATATACTACGATATAATTTAGGTATGCGCAATATTCCTTCCGCAATCCCCCAAAACCCCTTTATTCGGCAGGATGTGGATCCGTCTGAATATATACGCAATGCGTCTATCAAGGGCTCTTTAGATCTTTCTTCAGTACGGCAGGATGAAAGAGTGAAAATAATAACGTGGTTTTTAGAACAAATCCAACATATTCCTGATAATAAAAAAGTTGAATATCTTGAAGAGGGTATCCGTTTTGGATTATTGTCAGATATGCAAGTAAAAAATTGTATTTCTGAACAAATTGAAGATGATGCTGTTAAAAAACAACTTGGTATATACATTGCACAAACAGTTGAACCACTCACATATATAAAAAGTTTTTATGAAGCATGGCCATATCTAGGTTTCGCATATCAAAAACAATGTACAAAAGAATTTGGAGAATTGCATCCAGAATGGTGTTTAATGATAGCTCCATTTGAGAGATTGGATAAAATAAAAACAGAAGAACTTATAGATACAGCGGATGGAATACAACGTGGCTGTGTATTAAATTCTCATTATAATACTATTGAAAATTCAAAAATACTTTTTGAGTTATTGCTTGAAAAAGAATACATACCAAAATATCCAATTATTGATACGGTTCGGTGGTTTATTAAGAATAATCCTATAGTATTATTTCCGTATATTCAAAAATTATATGAATATCAACTCATAACTTTAAAAGAAATACAAGAAGAAATATATGGCAGATTGGGTACAACATACATGAAAGATAGAACAAAAGAAGACAAAAATAGGGTATGGGAGCTTCAAAAAAAATTACAACAAATAAATTCTGAAGAGAAATACGAATTTGGATCTGATTATTATGACATTCATTGCACAAATGGAAGAAAAATTACTGCAGAATTACATGCGATAGAAGATGCGCAAAAATGCAAAGCAGCGCAAACACTTTTTGCTGATTATGAAAAATTTTGTGCTGAATTCGGTTATAAAAAAATAGATTTTTGCATACGGGCATTAAACGGAGGTATTCCTATTTTTTATTGTATTGATTCTTTAGGACTCACGGTGTCTGAAGTAATGGAAATATTACAACACAAAGAAGAGGGGTATATTGCACGCCGTGGTAATTTGCATGGATACGCAGATATTCAAAACTTATTAGAATGGGCTCACTTAAAACATCCTGCCGATGCAGAAAAAATAGAAGAAGTACTGATAACAGAATATTGTGAGATGATTCAAGATATGGCATACACAGACATACTTTTTCATATTGACGATATATATAATTGTTTATCTGAAAAAAATCAGCAAAGACTTATTTCTGCTATGAACACATATGCGCCGGAAGCATGGAGTAATAATTTACGTTTTGCTATAGAAAAAAAAGTTCTCCCATTGAATGTATTATGTGAAAAAATATCAGATAATCCTTTTGATTTTATTGATCAATTTAATAGAATTCTCTATCATTTTCGTGAACTAAAAACCGTGTTTCCGTATGAAGTGCACCTTATTCAAAAAGCAAAAGATATTTTTGAACAAAACCCTGAGTACATCGTCAATGAACATGTGCAACATGTTATACCAATACTTTTTTCAACCGTTGAACAAAAATCCATACTGAAAAAACAACTTTCAGAAAAACCAGTACACGAATATTTTATTAGGAATCTCATAAAAAATGAACGGTGTGATGAATATTCTTTTGAAATACGAAAAATTATTTTAGAACAACCCGCTATTTTAAATAGCATTAGTTATCAAGAATATATACAAAAACTTTTTAAAATTATTTCTTATGATGAACTGGTTTCTCTTATCCGTGAATATCAACCACATATACATTTTGAAAAAAAAGTATATTCATTTTTAATACAGAAAAGCAAAGATGATGTAGAAAAATTCAAACGTATTCAACAAGTCATTATAGACTCAAACAATATAGAAATCATAATAGAAACAATGGACAATATACAGCACCTCATTCATAGTGCTGATAACATTCAGCAAATACTCTATCGTACTAAAAATATAAAAAAATATCAATCAAATATAGCTATTTTACAACAAAAATTATCTGATACATCTCTCTCAAAAAATGAAAGAGAAATATTGGAAGAAAATTTGCGAAAAAATGTCAAAACATTGGATGATGCAAAAAAAGATGCGCACCGGTATGATGTGGACAATAGATTTACAACCACAAAGAAAAAAGATAATCCATACTATACAGAACTAAAAAATACCATTCCAATATTAAAGAAAATTTTAATGAAGAAATGTGAAGAAGAACCATTTTTTATATTTGAAAAAGATGTTATAGATTTATTAGGTGATGAATCAAAAGAATATGTATTGAAAAATATTAATTCATATAGTGAATTGCATCCGCTTATTTTTCTATTAAAATCAAATGATACAACATCGAAAAACTATGGCAAATTAATTATTCAACAATTACTTCCACCTGGATTGTTTCTTTCTCTTTGTATGAAACATATACGAGCACTTGCTTTTATGCCAATGGATAGATATACAAAGGAACAATTACGAAAATTACCCAATAATCTATTTCACATCATACATGAATTTAACCCATTATTATATGATAAACATTCAACTGAAACATTTTCAGAAATCTACATAAAAGGAATGCAGACGATTGCATATTCTCGTTTTACTTCTTTTTTTTCTGAAGAAATTGAAGCATCGAAAAAACAAAAGAACACTGAAACATTTCTTAGTATATGTACGAATATACTCGCTATGGAACAAACAGCATTTTCTGAATCTGAAATAACTGCACTACTTTCATTGCCAGAACATGAACGTTATGAATGTCTACAGATGCTTCCATATATGTCCACGCATAACCTAGATGCGGGATTAGTATGCACGCCATCACACATGCGCCATGCAATTGATACACGCCTGAAAAAATTATTTGAATTAAAAGATACATATGAATGTTCAACTACAGGAATAAATTTTCAAACTATTCATGCACTTTCCATATATTATTCGGATTGTAAAAAAAATCCAGAAATGAAAGAACATTTTCATGAAATGTTAACGCATGCATTATCAGGTACTTTTTTGAATTGGCGAACTTGGGGTATGAAACAAAAGCCAACATCAATAGATGAAAAAACATATGCACTATCAGTATTGATTCATAAGAACTTATTGCCTACTCAAATGACTATTGAGGAATACGATATATGGAATGAAGAAAGTGCACTGAATATTCAAGAACAATTTGAATATGAATTATCTGATGTACAAAACGGTATACGAGATATTCTTGATTTAGCACCAGCTGATCATCATATTGAAAAAGAAGAATTGCAAGATAACGAACTCATTCTTCAAACAAAATTAGATTTCTTATTTCAACCCCTTATAGACTTAGGTCAAAAACAAAGAGATTTTAAAAAACGTTTGCAAGGAAAAAAAGGTAATAAAGACTCGGTATTAACCGAGGAAGAAAAAGAAGAACACGATAAAATAAAAAATGATATCACTTCATATCGCGAAGTACATGAAGCAGAAATTAAAAAAATTGAATCATTGCAATGTATTCACAGATTAAGACATATTTCTTTACAAGAAATTGAAAAGAAAACACTCGTGATTGGAAAAAAACGAATAGCGTTTGATAAAGCATTTGAAATTATTGAAGAAACATTTTCTGATAAAATAGATTTTTTACAAGATATAAGACGAATTCAAGAATTACTACACACGGCAAGTGCGCAATTGTTTCAAGTAGATTCCGTATCTAAAACAGATTTAGTATTAACAGATAAAGTCACATTAGAAACGCATACATTTATAGGAGAAAAACCTGTTCCATCCTGCCAACATTATAATGGATCTATATATAATTATGGATTACTTTCCTATATTGCTGATCCTGCCGTAAAAATAGCGCAAATATGGGATGCGGATGGAAAAATTATTGCTCGCGCCATTATGAGATTACTAGAAGATGAAGAAGGAAAACCATTTTTGTTTATGGAACGAGTATATTCTTCAAATAATCACCCTAAAATAGTATCTGCTGTGGTTCGATTTGGCATACAAAAAGCCCAAAAAATGGGCATAGGTTTTTATTCAGAAAATGAAAAAACAGGAGCACGGCATACATTACGTTCTCGAGGTTCACGAAGTGCGAAAGTATATACTGACGCGGGCGGAGGTTCTATGGAAAATGGCGTGTTCACAATAAAAACGTAGGGGGCTGGCTCCTTTTGAGGATACCCGTTTACACCACAAACTTTCGCGTCTTTACTTCTTCAGAATAAATTTCTAATCTATCCCCTATCATAATTTTAGTTTTTCCTTTATATGAAAGTCCGCATTCCTGCCCTGCTGCAGCTTCTTTCATAATTTGTTTCCCAATTTGTACGCTCTCAATCAAACCTTCACCTATTGGTTCTTCACCTCGCCAAATACGGGTTTTCGTGTGTGCATGAATTTTCCCTTCTTTCACTTTTCCACCTATAACCATTCGCCCCGTTTCTGTTCTAAATATCGCGACAGTTTCAAATTCACCTTCGTGCGTCACAATAACTTCAGGTGGAACAAGTGTATTCAATCGTTCTACAACATCATCAAAAATTTCATAAATAATTTTCGATTGCTTTACCACCACATTTTTATCACGCGCTTGCACTGCCGCTTGTGATGTTGGCGTAACACCAAAAGCATACACAATAGACGGTGTAGAATTTTCTGCGCGTGTAATATCATTTTCATTTACATTTCCCAACCCTTTTTGAATCACCTCTACCCCCACATCATCCGAACGAATTTTTTCAAACATCCCTAATAAAGCCTCTAACGATCCTAATGTATCTGCTTTCAAAATAATATGTAGCATTTTCGCACTCTTCACACCATCTTCTTCTTTTTTTACTTGTCGTGTTGCCGTCATTTGCGATGCTAACTGCATCGTAGATCGTGTTTGTTTTTTTTCTAAAATTTTTGGATTAAGTGGAACTTCCAAAATATCTCCCACCGCTGGCAATACTTTAAATCCTAAAATTTTTGCTGGCATTCCAGGCGTAACAATTTCAACATTTTTTCCACTCCAATCTCGCATAGAGCGTACGCGTCCATATGCTGCACCCGCAATGCCTAACGAATCATTCCGATGTAAGGATCCTGCCTGTATCAGAATGGTTGCAACTGGTCCCTCGCCTTTATCCAGATGTGATTCAATCACCGTGCCAACAGCCAACCTTGCAGGATTCGCTCGTATTTTATCCGCATTCATATCTGCAACCAATAAAATAACATCCAAAATTTCATCTATACCCATTTTTGTTTTAGCGGAAATTTTAGCCAAGGGCACGGAACCTCCCCATGCTTCTGTATTCACACCCAGTTCTGATAATTGCGATAATACCTTATCAATATCAACATCCGGTTTATCCATTTTATTCATTGCAACTATATACGGTAACTTTGCCGCTGTAATAATATTCAATGCTTCTTTTGTTTGTGGTTGCACGCCATCATCCGCAGCAACAACTAAAATAGCAATGTCAGCAATCTTCGCACCTCGCGATCGCATAATAGTAAACGCTTCATGACCCGGTGTATCAATAAAAGTAATATCTCGATTTTTTCTATGCACTTGATATGCACCAATATGTTGTGTAATCCCCCCTGCCTCTCCCCCCATCACATTCGTTTCACGAATTGCATCAAGTAATTTTGTTTTCCCATGATCAACGTGACCCATGACAACAACAACAGGCGGACGTGCGCGAAAATTTGCTTCATCCTCCTGATCAAAAACTTCTTTTACTCGATCGATCGACATCACCATTTCAACAGCGTCATCTTTCTTCACAACTTCAGCTATCGCTTTAAATCCTAATTCCTCTGCAATAATCGCAGCTGTTTCAAAATCCAATCTTTCATTTTGTGAAGCTAAAATTCCTGCACGCATTAATTCTTGAATAATTTTTGTAACAGGCAAATTCATTTTACCGGCCAAATCACGTACAATCACAACGGCAGGAAGAGTCACTTCTTTAAGTGGAACCCCAGCTTCACGATCCGCCTTAGCAGATCCTGCAATTAAAGAATTGCGCAATCGTTCGCGTCTTTCATTCTCAAACCATTTTTGAATTATTCGATCTGCAATCGCATCATCAATTTTTATTGCTTTATGCCCTACATCAAAACCAAGCGCTGGAAGTTTTTCTAGCAATTCATATGGCGTTGTCTTTAATTTTCGCGCTAAATCAGATACATTCATGTGTGAAAATCATACGCTAAATAAGCATTTCCGTCAATTCGACAGGATATAA
>JAHFIO010000040.1 GCA_023246325.1 Candidatus Uhrbacteria bacterium
TACGGGCGCCGCGTCGACTAGTCAGCGCATCAAATGTTGCAGCTTCTAATACGATAGACGTCGTTGATTCACGCACGCCAGTTTCTTCTCCTCCCATCACTCCTGCAATCGCGACCGGATGTTTTGCATCCGCAATCACCAAAATCTTTTCATTCAGCGCATATGTTTTTCCATCTAATGCGACAATTTTTTCTCCGCTTTTCGCGAATCGCACATCTAATCCCCCATTCAATTTCGATGCATCATATGCATGCATAGGTTGCGCTAATTCTAACAAAACATAATTCGTAATATCAACGACAGAATTAATTGGTCGGAATCCTGCCGAAAGCAAACGACGTTTCAACCACCACGGCGATTGACCTACGCGCACACCATCTATACGCGCAGACATAAACCGCGAACACATTTTTTTTGCAGAAATTTTTATTTTTGGTGGCTGCGATCCAATTTTCATTTTCGGCAAACTTGTTGGTTTCCATAAAAAATCTTTTTCTAATATCGCAGCTGCTTCGCGCGCCATACCCACCATACCCATGGCGTCTACTCTATTCGACGTCACTTCAATATCCATAATCACATCAGTCGATAATCCTAATGCATCCGACAGCAATGACCCAGGTTCAACATTCAGTTCAGGCAACGTTTCTCCCAAATCCAAAATATATCTTTCTGCATGTGGAAAAGCATCATGCAATCCAATTTCATTTGCTGCGCAAATCATTCCAGCACTGGCTACCCCTCGAATTTCTATTGGTTTCAGCGCGATCAATTCCCCTTCTCCATGCCAACGAACACATGCACCAACCAAAGCAACAGCAACCCACTGATTCGATTGTACATTTGTACCTCCACATACAATGCTCAATACTCCCAATTTTCCACAATCTACTTTCACAACTCGCAATGTATCTGCATTCGGATGTGGCACTACTTCCATCACATGTCCTACAACAATTTTTTCTAAATCTTGCGCGGCAGGAATAAGTTTTTCAACTCCAGGACCACTCAACGAAATTCGTTTCGCAAAATCCTCGGGCGTTACTCCCTGTACATCAACATATTCTTTTAACCAATCGTAGGATACACGTACATTCATATTAAAATTGTTTCAAAAACCGCAAATCGTTTTTATATAAAATTCTCAAATCATCTATTTTTAATCCGCGCATTATACATGTCCGTTCTACTCCCCAGCCAAACGCAAATCCAGAATATTTTTTTGCATCTATTCCTCCGGCCTTCAATACGGCAGGATGCACCATCCCAGCACCACCCAATTCCAACCATCCACGTTTACATATTTTGCATTTTACTCCATCGTGATCTGCGCCACTTCCACCGCAAGCACCACACGAAATATCTATCTCAAATGACGGCTCTGTAAATCGAAAGTGAAACGGACGTAATCGCGTCACGCGATCTGATCCAAAAAATTCTTTTACAAAATAATCTAAAATACCACGCAAATGTGTAATCGATACATCTGTATCAACATATAATCCTTCGAATTGATGAAACATGGGCACATGCGATACATCACTCTGCCTACGATAACATTTTGCAATATTAATCATGCGTATAGGTAAAACACCTTTTTGCATTTCACGAACTTGTGCATTTGATGTATGTGGCGTCATCACCATCCTGCCACGCATAGAGACGGGCGCATCCATAAAAAAAGTTTCCCATTCATCGCGTGCAGGATGATCGGCAGGCATATTCAAACTTTCAAACGCAAAATAATCCCAATCGATTTCAGGATGTCGTGTGCGTGAAAATCCAATTTTTTCAAAAATATCTGTAATCTCATTTACTGCATGTGTAACGACATGCATATGTCCTTGTTCAATACGCACGCCAGGTTCCGTAATATCAACGCGTTCACGTTCACCAAGTGCGCCCATCTTTTCATCCTCCAATTGCATACGGCGTTGTATAATTGCCGCTTCTATATCCTGCTTTATGGCATTCGCAAGCGCACCTATTATGGGTCGTTCAGATGCATCAACATGCGCGAGCTGTTTCAGCATGCTCGTCAATTCGCCCTTACGTCCAATATATTTTATTTCCGCATTTTCTACAGCACCTTCATCCACCGCTTTTTCTACGATCTGTATTGCTTCAAGTTTTAATGCGTTCAGTTGATCTTGCATATATTTCTATTACATACCAAAAACATGTGTAAGTCTAGCCACATCTCTTACTGATACAAAAATAACCAATAAGATCAAAAGCATAAATGCAATATTGTGTACACCAGTTTCAAAACGTATATTCATAGGCTTCCGACGAATTTTTTCTATAATCATAAATAATAATCTTCCCCCATCAAGTGCTGGAATCGGCAGGATATTAACCACAGCAAGATTTATAGAAAGCATAGCCGCGAATTGTAGAAGTGAAATAAATCCCATGCGTGCCGCTTCGCCTGTCATCACCGCAATGCCAACCGGACCTGATACATCTTGCGTTACATGATGCGTGACAAAAATATTTTTAACGAGCGAACCTAATCCTGCAACCAAAGTCCATGTCATATGTGCCGTCATGAACACGGCTTGAATAATAGATTCTGGAAAAGAAAAAGAAACGACACCACGATCTACAAGTGCAATACCAATGCCCATTGTTTTTATTTCTGTAATTTCTACCGGCGCAATATTCGCTGTCCAAACTCTATCATCAATAAGATGTTCTGAATGATGAGACCATTCTATAAAAACTGGCCCTACTTTTGATGCATCACGAATTAAATCTCTTGCCATTTCTGCATTCGCAAATGCATGACCATTTATAGTACGAATACTATCATTCATTTTCATCCCCGCAATATCAGCTGGTGCATTCGGTAAAATTTCAGAGGCAACGATTTTTTTATTAGTGATATGTGCTGATATAGGAATATTATACAAATCGGTTTCTACCCCTGCCGTAAATACAATGGTAAGCAGGATAATAGCCATGAGCCAATTCATCATTACTCCAGCTGATACAACCAGCATACGCTGATACATTGGTTTTGAAAGAATAGAATCTGTATCGTGTTTTTCTTGGGCATCCTCACCTTTTATTTTTACGAATCCGCCAAACGGAAGATAGTTTATAGAGATAATAGTATTTTTATATATATGTGTATCCTGCCGAGAAATTTTTTTCCATTTTTTTCCTTCGCGTACATACCCAAAAATGCGCGGTGGAAATCCAATGCCGAATTCATGGGCCTTAATACCAAAAAATCTCGCTACGAGAAAATGCCCAAGCTCATGCGCAAGAACAAGGGAAGAGAGTACGAGGAAAAAAAGTATAGCTGTCATGAGGACAGGATATCGGATGAACGGGAAAATGTGAACAGTATCTTTAATCTATCAATTCGTATGTAAATGCGATAGGTGGCATTTTAGCGCGCGTATTTGGATCCGCGTACATTGCTTCCATATCCGTTACTTTAGTTAAACAAAAAATAAGATCATCGTAATCAAAATGATTTATTTTTTTTAATTGTTGCACATTTTTTAGCACAAGATGCACCGGCCCTTCTTTTGTATATAATTCAATTGCAAATCCAAAGCTATCCCAAAACGCATTCCAATTTGTTTGCATATCAGATTTTCTTCGATTTTCTGTATTACTATAACTTGGTGGATTGGCATAATTTGGAAAATCTAATGTATCTGCAAATAGATTCCATACATCACCTGATCCCTGAATATCTTTAAAATCTATAGTAAAAGTTTTCATATTATTTAATTCTCACAAATGAAGACGTGCCGCAAATAAGACCGGTGCAAGAACCATCACCATAATGAGAATCCGTATAATATACTTCACCATTTTTTCCTACAATAAATCTTTCTACACCTCTCAATTTTACTTGTTCAGGATTCAAAGGATTAACATCATATTTAACATAATACTTTGGATCAGATTGAATAGGTAAATCAATATTACCGGTCATTTTATTCGGAAAATTATTAAATATACTCAATTTTTTATATCCCAATCTATCCAACCACCCATTCGCATCATATTCTCTGAATGAGGCCTGCACATGACTCGGTAATGAATCTAATCCAATTACTTTAATCGTGGAATCAATAGGTGCAATATTCACCTTCATAGACTCTTGAACATGTACAGCGGTAGAGGGCCTTGTTCCCACACCTTTCCCTGGAAAGAATTTAAGAAGTGTGTCTTGAATTGGAGATAAAACATATCTCCCATATGATTTCAAACTTGCGATAATACCTTTTTTTGCTACGAGTGTTCCAGATACATTAGGTGCAGATATGGCTCGAATACTCATAGCTTCACCTTCTGCTATAGTGGATCCTACGATAAACCCACCCTTTGCCCCCCCGATACTCGCAACTAAATCTAATGATGGTTGAGCAATATGTATAGCTGAAATAATTTTATCTGGTGCAGTACCTTCAAATGAGTTTGTTTCATATGCATGAATAGTAGCGGATCCGGTTTCATATACTCCATATGCAGTCACACCAACTAATGCAACACCTCCCACTATAGCCCCCGCAGCAAGAATTTCTGGAGCTAATACGACAGCTGCTGCCGTAGTTGCTACTGCAATAGCAGCTGTCGCAACATGAGATACAACAAAAGTTCCAGCAGTTTCACATGCAGACAAACTTGCCTCTATAGCAACATCCCACCAAGAATGAGGCGCTTTCTGAAGGTTTTCTTCTGATATAGACATAATAGAAAAATCTTCACATACACAGTAAAAAATGTCAAAAATCATGCATATGCTTCTGCGCATACTTCTGATTTCTATATTCTGCCGAAAAAAAAAGACAGCAATGATTTAGCTGTCTACACATGAACGATCATCTCCCCAAACTGCATATATTTCATTCCCTTCTTTTGCTAAAAAATATGGTTTTCCATTTTTCAAACTGATGTCGGACACTAATACATCGTATGCGCCACTTATCCATATGCCATGACATACAAAAACTTTTCCACCTATATACCCTGCAAAGAGTGGGACTGAATCTTCAAATGCGATTGTACTAATTGATTTGAAAATACGAATCAACGACGTTCCATCCACATCTATAAAATTAAAAGAAAAAAAATTTGCGTGATGATGTATATGAAGTGTATACACGTCTACCTCCTTGACTCAAGCACCGATTTCCTGTACACAGGATATAGATCTTTCGACCATCCTGCAAATAAAGGAGTGTGATGCGAGAACAATCTGAACTCACCTTGCGCTATAAAAAAATAACCGTCCTGTCACATGACGAACAAACAAAATTACTGACAGCATTCGCTGCATCACCTGATCCAAAAGAAAAAGAGCGTATCAGAAATTTGCTCGTACTCAGTAACTTGCCCTTTATTTTTTCCGTAGCAAAACAATATGTACGAAAAGATTTTCCAATGGAAGATGTCGTGCACGAAGCTGTATTTGGTTTCATAAAAGCCATTCAAAAATTTGATACCTCGCTGAATACGAGCCTACGTACATATGCCAAATGGTGGATGATTTCTGTTATCAACCGCACACAGCAAAGTAAATATCACATCATAAAAATTGATGGTCGTGAATGGTTGCGCATCCATCGCGTCATTGAAAAAATGGCGAAAGAAGAATACGTACCAACGGAAGAAGACTATGATTGTGTGAATATCATATCGCACAAATTTCAACATATATTTAAATCAAAAATTCCTGATTCTGAAGACGTGTTATCGATAGATGAAGCTCTGCCACATCCTGCCGATTTGCAAGATACAACATTTTTCAAAAAAGAACAGGCACAACGTGTTCAAGATGCAATGCACGTACTCGACCAACGCGAAAAAAGCATCATCACGTTGCGATTTGGTTTACATGGTGATGAACCAGCGTCTCTTACCGCCATCGGCAGGATGTTTGCACTAACCTGTGAGCGTATTCGCCAAATTGAAAAAAAAGCACTTGTCAAAATGCGTGTAGCAATGAAATGAAAAAATATTCCCCAATGATATTGGGGATTTTTTGTATCCTGTCGAATTGACAAAAATACGTATATGCAGTACACAACATATAGACCTTTAACAATTCTGGAGCTATGCCGTGAAAAGAATCGTAGAAAAAAATCCAATATTCAAGAAAGTAAAAATACTTTCTTGGGATGAACAAAAAAAATTGCTCATACAATATGCTGAACCGATAACGAATGCGAAAGACAAACAACGCATACGCAATACGCTCGTTGTAGGCAATTTGCCATTCATCATACGATTCGCATCATCCTATGTGCGACATGGATTTCAATTGGAAGACGCCATTCATGAGGCCGTTATAGGTTTTATTGAAGGCATTGAAAAATTTCAACTATCATATGGTGTAAAGTTAACAACATATGCGACATGGCGCATGCGCAATGCGATTCAACGCGAAAGACAACGCAAGTATCAACTTGTAAAAATCAGCGATAGAACATGGAAAGCTGCGCAAAAATCCAGAAAAGAAATACGTCGCGATGATCGTGAACCAACAGAAAAAGAAATAGAACTTTTTTTGTCTATTACCTTTGCATTGCCAGAATCAATGGAAAAATATGTTTCTGATGATTTGGATACATATGAACTTATGGATACAATTCCAAGCGAATGTTCCAGGCAAGATGAAATTGTGGAGCAAGCGCACGATGCATCGCGAATCAAAAATGCAATGCACATTTTATCTGAGAAAGAAAAAGATATTATCTATATGCGATTCGGGTTTGTACACGATACTGAATCAACCCTATCAGAAATCGGAATAAAATATGGCGTTTCTCGTGAACGCATTCGCCAAATTGAAAAAATAGCTATGAAAAAAATACGTGATGTATTGGTAACTCGAGAATAAGGTGTCATAATTGACACTTTTTTTATATGTCCGATTTATATGTCCGCTTTTTCAAAATGTACCTTTTTTCCTAACCATTTTTGCGCAATTGCTACGGAATGAGGGGAAATATCGGTAAGAAAGTACGTTTTGGTAGCTGCTTCCTTTTTGGTAGCTGCTTCCTTTTTGTACTTTTGTATAACTTCTTCTGCTGAATCAATCAAGTGTATTTTTTTTCCAACGGCACGTTGAATAACCGACGTGAGCAAAGGATAATGTGTGCACCCTAAAATAAGGGTCTGATACGATTTTTCTCGAAATACAGTTAAATATTTTCTCGCAATCTGTTTTGTTTCGCGCTCATTCATCCACCCCTCTTCAACAAGCGAAACAAACAAAGGGCATGGTTTTGAAAGTACCTGAACTTTCGCATATCCATTTTGTATTTTTTTTTGATATATCCCCGATGCAATGGTCGCGCGCGTGCCAATAACACCAATACGTGTTGCGCCCGTCGCAATTGCCGCATCCACCGCTGGTGTTATGACCTCAAAAATTTTCACATCAGGATACAGTTCACGCAATATATCCGTCGCAACAGCGGAAACAGAATTACATGCAATAATCAAACTATCACAACCTGCATCCAACAAAAATTTCGCATCTTTTTTTGCATATTCAATAATCGTATCTGCACTTTTATTGCCATATGGTGTTCGCGCCGTATCGCCTAAATATATAAATGACTCTTCTGGCAACAATTTCAATAACGCTTTTACAACGGTTAATCCACCAATACCTGAATCAAATATCCCTGTCATATTATTTTCAACCTCATCCTGCTTGAATAATTTTTTTTATTTCTTCGATGCGCATATGCAATCGCTTCTCATCACTCGCTTCTACATTCAATCGCAATAACGGTTCCGTATTTGATGCACGTACATTAAACCACCAATTTTCTTTCATATATACAGGATCACG
>JAHFIO010000041.1 GCA_023246325.1 Candidatus Uhrbacteria bacterium
CTTCTTCTTTTATTTCGCGAAGTGCCGCCACATGTGCAAGCTCACCAAATTCAACATGCCCACCAAATGGCAACCATTTATTGTATTTTGTATGTACATGAAGAAGAGCTAAACCCTGATGAATAATCACGGTTGTCGCAGTGAACTCTTGATTTTTTTTCCTTTTCCACATCCTGCCCTCACTTTCAAATGTTCTATCTGCAGGATGAGGCATGCGTATCATTTAGTCAATATATCCTGCTTTTTTTATTTATATGCTATTCTCATAGTATGCATACTGATATAACACATCTTGCTATCGATCATCCTGGTGCTAACGATAGTGCATACCGACTTCGACGCGATGAAATTGCTCGAGCCGCTATTCAATTTCACAAAACAGGTGGTGAAATTCCGTATATCGGATATTCATCCGAAGAACAGACAACCTGGCGCAACGTTGTAGGTACATTAGATTCGCTCCATGCAATATATGCACGCGACATATATCTTGATGCAAAAAATATATTGCAATTTTCTCCCGAGATATTGCCAGAATTACGTGATGTTTCAAAAAAATTACAATATGAAAGCGGATTTCAATTGCATCCTGTTGAAGGATTGATTGAAAGCCGAGGATTTTTATCTACACTTGCACAACGTATTATGTTATGCACGCAATATATTCGTCATGCATCACGACCTGAATATACTCCTGAACCTGACATTATTCACGAACTCATTGGACATGCACCCACATTTCTTGATCCAGACATTGTAAAAATAAGTGAATGTATAGGACGTGCCGCCCTATATGCAACGCCGGAACAATTAATACAATTAGAAAGAATATATTGGTATACCATTGAATTCGGATTAGTGTCCGAAAACGGAAAAATAAAAGCGCTTGGCGCAGGAATTTTATCCTCTATTGCAGAATGCGAACGTGCATTTGCAACTGAAATAATTCGTGAGCCTTTTACTATACAAACCGTGATTCAAACACCATATGATTTTTCTGCAGTGCAACCAAAATATTTTGTGTGTTCAGGAATAAAAAACTTGCGTAAAGAAATAGAACTATTTGCTTCATTATTGTAATTCATATATTGTAACGTAGTTCATTGGAGAAAATCATGGCAAAAAAAATACGTGGTGTACTTTTTGCATATTGTGAAACGGGTACCGAAGGAATTATGTGGAGTGTATATGAAGATGGAAAAACCGGATATGCAGGCCTTCATTGTCTGAGTAATGGAAATCATCTGAAAATTTTCAATGTTGATGGCACGGTTTTATTCGATGATTATATTGTTATAGATCGTAAGATTGGATGGAAGCCATATCATAAAAATTCAAAATATGGTCAACCAGTCGCACTCGGAGCACGGATTCACTGGACACAAAAAGGTTGGAAGCCGAATGATTGGGCAAAATTATTCATTCATGATGGCGCGCCATTTCGCGCAGAACTTATTCAGCCAATAAAAGGCATTCATTTTTTAGAAAAGAAACCAAAAACTCCGCTTAAAAAATCTGCGAACAAAAAACGTTAAAACGGGATCTCTCCCGTTTTTTTTATGGTAGCGCCAAGGGGAATCGAACCCCTCTTTCCAGGATGAGAACCTAGCGTCCTAACCGATAGACGATGGCGCCTTATTATATATTCGGATATGCAGTTAATTCTTGAATCACTTTTTCCATATGCATACCTCGCGAACCTTTTACTAAAACCACATCATCCATTTTTAATTTTGTTTGCACAAAGCGTCCAGCTTCAGCACTTGATGCAAAAGTAAAAACTGTATCCACCGACATTCCTGCTTCAATTGCCGATTTCGCTACAACCCCGCCGAGCGTACCACATACAACCAACATGTCAATCTCCGCCTCTGCAACCGCACGCCCCTCATCTATATGCGCACGATCGGACATTGCACCCAATTCTAACATATCTCCCAATACCGCGATTTTTTTTCCATTCGAAAACTTAGGAAAATTTGCCAAATCACGAATCGCTGACAATGCAGCAAGAGGCGAAGAATTATATGTATCATCAATTAACCATGTACGTTTTATTCCTTCAACCAAAGTCATGCGTCCTTGCATTCCTCTATACAATGTCTGCAAACGCGATATGGCCACATCTATTTCTACTTTCATTGCTTGTGCAACGGCAAGCGCAGCTGAAATAGCATATGCTTGTGGACGTCCAACCATTCCTTTCAATCGTAATTTTTTATTTTCTCCATTCACATATAGTGTGACATCTAATCCTGAATGAGAGGGAATCGCAGCATCTAATATTATTTCCGTCTGCAGGATACGAACACTCGCATGCTCCGCACATCCAAAACTATATTCTGATTTACCACCATATTCTTGTATCAATACATCATCCGCGTTTACGATTCTAACTCCATCCTGCCGTACTGCACGCAATACTTCACATTCTTCTTTGGCAACAGCTTCAATATCACCAAAAAATTCCATGTGCTCAGGACTAATAGCCGTAAGAACGGAAATATGTGGTGGAGCAATTCCTAAAATATATTTTAAATCTCCAGGTTTATCCGTTCCCATTTCTAATACAATAGTTTTAGATTTTAATGTATACAGACGAATGACATAACACAATGATGTACATATACATGCGGCCCATCTCCATGCCGATCCTACAGGTGCTTCACAACCAAATATAGTTAATGGTACACCAATTTCCGTATTATAATTTTTTGGTGAAACAATAATACCATCACCTAGTGCAACACCGATCGCTTCTTTCGTCGAACTTTTTCCAACCGATCCTGCAACCGCAATAATGCATGGCGCATCACGTGTAACAACATAGCGCGCACATATTCCCAAAAGTTTTTCACAGATTTTTTTTAAATTCATAATTTTTTTGTAGAAGTAGTTATACTCGTTGTTGTAGAAGAAATAAATTCTGGAACAATACTTTCTTTGATAGGTATCAGTGGTCGCTCTGGCGGTATCTGCATATATGTAAGCAGATAAGATGCCATTTCGCCAAATATAGGTGCAGCAGATGCTTCAGCCCATGCAACATCTCGCGGATGTTCAATTTTCACAATCATAGCAAACCGTGGATTATTTGCTGGAGCATATCCTGCAAATGATCCAATATTAATATTTTTCTGATATCCTCCACCCCCCGCCTTCGCAACCTGCGCTGTACCAGTCTTCCCCGCAACCCAATATCCTGGCACACCCGCTTTTTTCCCATGACCTTTTTCAACCACATCAATAAGCATACCGGTGATGAGTTGCGATGTACGAGAAGAAATAACTTGATTCACAACTATTGATTTTGTTTTTTCTCGGCTTCCATCTGCATGCACAATTTCATCTACAATATATGGTCGTACTAATTTTCCTCCATTTCCCATTGCCGCATATGCACGCACTATTTGCATAGGCGTCATGGTAATCCCCTGACCATACGATGCCGTGACCATAAAAATTTTACTCGTTTTTTCAATATTCGAGATATCTCCCGCGCTCTCAGGAGTTACACCTATATTTGTTTTCTCACCAAACCCAAATCCTTTTATATACCGTAAAAATAAATCGTGTCCCAATTGTTTTTCTACAAATACCATTCCTGTATTCAAAGATTTTTCTAAAACTTGAACCATGGTTTGCACTCCATGTGCTGCATGATCTGAATTTCGTATTTTATATTCATCTATATTAATATACCCCATATCTTCATATGTCGTATTTGGTGTTACTTTTTCAGCATCAATGGCGCTTGACATAATAATAGGTTTAAAAACTGATCCGGGTTCATAAGAAGTATATATAGCTTTATTAGAATAGTCGGCTACATCTCCCACACTTTTAAAATCTGCTGAATCAAAATTCGGCGCAGAGCACATTGCAAGGATCGCTCCGGTATTTGGATTCATAATAATAATGGTCCCACTATCTGCCTGATACTTTTTCACTGCATCTGCAACTACAGTGCATGTTTTAAATTGTACGCTTCTGTCTATCGTCAGGATGAGATCAGATCCGTTTTCAGCAGGATGCAATTGTGTATTTCCTGTAGAAAGCATATTCCCTTTTGCATCTTTTTCTACGGACATACTTCCAGGTCTACCACGTAAAATATCGTCATATGAACTTTCTATACCATATCTTCCTTTCAGTGAAGTACTTTTTTCGTCATCGGTCACAAAACCAATAAGTTGACCACTCATATTTTTTTCTGGATACAATCGTGCATTTTGTGATAAAAATCCAATGCCTTGAAGTTGTAATGCTTTTAAATTTTCTACCGCATCAGTATGTACATCTTTTATAAGAACTTCATATGGATCATTGTCGCGTTTAGTGAGTTTTGTATATATGTCATCATACGAAATACCTAAAACCTCTGAAACTGTTCTTGCTATTGTTGGTTTATCTACAATATTTCTCGGAACTGCATATACCGACCAAGCAGTTCGGTTTGTAGCAAGTGGGTACAGCGTGCCGTATATATGATCACGAGCAAAAATTTGTCCTCGAGATGGAATTAATTTTGTTTGCATATCATGCTGATCACTTGCAAGCATGGCATAAAATCCATTTTGGTATAATTGTAAATATCCAAGGCGTACAATAATGGCACAACCGATTAGAAAAAAAACAATATATATAAACCAAAAACGACCTTCTATTCGTTCACCTGAATTTTCCTGATGTGATTTCCCATGCATCCACATACTCATATAATACAGGATACGGTATAAGATGTCCCCACATCACCCAGGCTTCTTTCCGTATACATATGCTTTCTTTTATCAACAAAACATGATAATTTACATATATGGCCAAATATCTTGTTGTGGGTGGTGCTGGTTTCATTGGATCAAATCTCGTTGATTTATTAGTATCGGAAGGACACTATGTCCGTGTTTTAGATAATCTTGCAACCGGAAAACAATCAAATCTGCCTCAAAATATAGATTTCATACAGGCGGATATAACACATGGTGACTCCATCCTGCCGTATTTTGAAGGAATAGATGGCGTTTTTCATTTAGCCGCACGTCCAAGCGTCCCCTATTCTATAGAATTCCCAGCTGAATCTAGTTTAGTCAATATCATGGGAACGGTACATGTACTTGAAGCCGCGCGTCATTTTAAAATAAAACGCGTTGTATATTCCGCCTCTTCATCAGCATATGGTCCATTAGCCAAGCTTCCAGAAAAACCAAGTATGATCGCAGATCCAGCATCACCCTATGCATTGCAAAAATATATTGGCGAATTACTTTGTACGCAATTTTCTTTGCAATACCAACTAGATACTTTTTCATTACGATATTTTAATGTATATGGACCTCGCATGACCGATGTCGGCGCATACGTTTTAGTATTTGTACATTTTTTACGAGCAAAACGAGAAGGAAAACCAATGCGCATTTATGGCGATGGCACGCAAACACGCGACTTTACACATGTCTCTGATGTCGCCATGGCAAACTACCAAGCTATGATATGTCGGCAGGATGGTAGAGGTGTAGTTTTAAATGTAGGTTGTGGAAATCAAACAAGTATAAACCGTATAGCAGAAATTATAGGCGGACCAATTGAATATGCTGATCCTCGCCCAGGTGATGTCCCACATTCACTCGCAGATATTTCTGAAACGAAAAAAATATTAGGATGGAATCCAAAAATTTCTTTTGAAGATGGCTTACGCGACTGGATGAAATCAGAAGGACTATGAAAAAGATTTTATTCATGGTAACACAATCTGAATTTGGCGGTGGTCAAAGATTTTTATATAATCTCAATTTAAATATTCGTACTGAATATGAAACGTATATATGTGTAGGAAGTGATGGAAATCAAGAATTTGTTCAAGCTATAGAGAAAGCATCGATTCGCCACAAAATAATACCGCATCTCAAACGTGCAATACGACCTCTCGATGATATACGGTGTATTATTGAAATGGTACAAATCATTCGCAGTTTTTCTCCAGATATTGTTTTTCTTACAAGTTCTAAAGCTGGAGTTTTAGGTACCATCGCTTCCTGCCTTGCGCGCGTCTGTGGGAAAAAATTTTCACTTGTGTACCGCATAGATTGGGCATTTAATGATCCACGACCGGAAAAAGAAAGAAAAATGTATATATGGATAGAACGATTTTTATCTCGCTTTAGAGATATTATTATTCAAAATGATTTATTCGATTTAGAAAGTGCAAAAAATAATAATATACTACCGAAACATGGTTTTAAACTGATACATAACGGCATTGATATACAAACAATGCATTTTCTTTCTCAGGCCGATGCACGTACATTTTTTCAAACCAAGTGCTCGGTTGATCTACGTTCATTTGATTTGATAATTGGGAATACGGCAAATTTCTATCCTACAAAAGGATTGACCTATATGATTGAAGCAGTCGCTGAAATTATCAAAACTAAAAATATCGCTTGCATTATTATGGGCGATGGACCGGATCGTCCTCAATTAGAAAATCTCATCCATGAAAAAGGTTGTGAAAAAAATATTTTTTTGATAGGACAAATACCACATGCATCACAATATATATCCGGTTTTGATCTCTTTGCGTTTACATCAGTAAAAGAAGGTTTCCCCTGGGCCATTCTCGAAGCGATGTGCGCAGGATTGCCTATCATCGCGACACGCGTTGGTGCCATACCCGAAATAATTGAAAATGGAAAAAGTGGATATATCATAGAACCAGCTCGCACCGAACAAATCACTGAACGTATTCACTGGTTTTTAGAACACCGATACGCAGTACGTATCTGTGGAGAAAACGCGAAACAACGCGTCTCAGAACATTTTACTTTACAAAAAATGTTAGAAAATTATAGTTCCCTATTCAATGCTATTTCTGAAAATAATTTTTCTAAAATACATTTTGATTAAAAAAGATATTTTTTGGTCGGGCCAGTGAGATTTGAACTCACGACCTCGTCGTCCCGAACGACGCGCGCTACCATCTGCGCTATGGCCCGATGAAGCGAGCTTAACAGCAAGCGAACCTCGTGGCAAGATGTATCTTATAATCGTAATCTCCCTATATGAAAAAAATACTTCCACTCTGTATCGTCAGTATATCCTGCCTTGTATGTATTCCCGTATACGCACAATCAAATGAAGGGACATATGAAAGCGCACGTGTACTTGAAGTAACAAACGACTCACATGCAACCGACCATGGTGCAAGTCAAATAAAAAATTATAAGATAGAAGTGCAATCTGGAATAGAAAGTGGAAAAACTCGTACTATTACAACCGATATTTCAAATAATCCATTTCAAATTGATCCGCGAATTGGTGATAAAATAATCATATATATTGTGCCAAATCCACAAGGCGGTGAACCACAGGCTTTTTTAGAAAGTTTTGATCGCCGTGGAGCAATATATACATTAATATTTCTTTTTATTTTAACGCTCGTTGTGCTCGCAGGCTGGCAAGGAATGAAGGTAGCTTTTTCTATTTTATTTTCCGTTTTGATTATTGGGTGCGTTCTTATACCTGCATTTTTAAAAGGATATAACCCAGTACCCATCGCCATTATTCTTGCAGGTTTTTTAACAGGCATTACAACCGCGCTCTCCACTGGGTGGAATAAGAAAAGTTTAGTCACCGTTATAGGCACCAT
>JAHFIO010000130.1 GCA_023246325.1 Candidatus Uhrbacteria bacterium
TCAGCTTGTTCATTTTTACCTTGCTCTGCATCCTGCAAATAGAAAAAACTGTACACGCTGAAGAAAAAGTCGTTTTAAAACCACAGCCCATATACACGACTCATACCATCACGCAAAAAGAAATGCAGGATGCAAAAGCAGCCGGTGTAAATATCTACGAGCAACTTTGGGGCATGCGTGCGAATCAAATTTCACGCTTCAATCGTTTAGATCCCGCCTATGTTTGGCCAGGTTCAAATATTCGTGTGCCAAATTTGCCAGCTTTTGATGATTATAATCCTATGCCGGATTTTTACCCGCCGTCAGCAAATGAAGCGAAATATATTTTAGTTGTCGTACATCTGCAATTCATAGGACTATACGAATACGGACATTTAGTGGCGTCATTTCCAGTTTGTACGGGGACATGGGATCATCCAACGCCTTTGGTTTCTTTCAAAATCACGGATAAAAATGCAACACTCAAATCGAATTTGTATCCGAAACCCAATGGCGGCGCGCCCATGCCCATGGCAAGTAATTTTTTTGGAACAGCGTATTGGTTTCATGGTGGGGATATGGTTGGGTATCCTGCCTCACATGGATGCGTACGGATGTTTCTCGCTGATGCAGGATGGTTGTTTTCATGGGATGAAATCGGCACTCCTGGAAAATTGATATATTCTTTCTAAACCGCTTTTTTGCGGTTTTTTTAATGGGGTCAGGCACCAAACTGTGGATAAGGTTTATTAAAAAACTTATCCACAGTTTGGTGCCTGACCCCACATCAGTCTCGTCTTTTTATGCTATATCTGCTAAGGTATCCATACCTATGGGCATTCGCATGGAACAAAGCATGAGCCATTTTCGCGAGGCGATGGCAAAGATTTTACGAGAAGTGGTTGAATTTCCACCAGGCATTATTGTTACCGTACATGAAGCCGCACTTACGCGAAATCTCGCACATGCGAAAGTTGTATTATCCGTTATTCCCGTTGAACGCGAAAAAGAAGCATACGAAACACTAAAAAACTACGACAAGGAAATAAAAGATACTATGGCGCACGATATGGCCATGCGAAAATTACCAAAAATATTTTGGGCATTTGATACAACAGAAGCGGTTGCGAGCGATATAGAAAAAATTCTTAATGACTTAAAAAGAAATGGTGAACTCTGATTTTTCAAAATTACATCATGCGCTCACAATTTCTGAGCGCATTTTATTAGTCGCACATAAAAAACCAGATGGCGACACACTTGGATCAAGTTCATCCGTTCTAAACTGGCTTATACGCGAAGGGAAAGACGTCCACATTTTTTGCAAAGATAACCCACCTGCTTGTTACGGTTATATCGATAATGTTCATAGATATACGTCTGATCCTGCCGTATTTGAGGAAGCATATGACACCGTCATCATTTTTGATGCAGGAGATTTGCGATATTGCGGCGTTCAAGAATATATCCCCCGCATCAAATCAACATATCACTATTTCAATCTCGACCACCATGTCACAAATGAAAGATTCGCGGATACAAATATAGTACTCACGGATGCAAGCTCAACTGCTGAAGTCGTTTTCCGTTTTTACGAATATATGAATGTGCATATCGATGCGCGCATGGCGACATCATTACTCACGGGATTGCTTACTGATACATCGAGCTTTTCAAATCCTGCCACAAATCCCCTTATGATGCGTGCGGCAGGATCATTATTATCGCGTGGCGCACGGCATGGTGACATTGTGCGAAATCTTATGCACGACAAAACCGTCGACGCACTTCGTGTTTGGGGAAAAATGTTATCGCGATTAAAACACAATATTGAATATGATGTCGTTTCAACCTATATCCTGCTGCAGGATATGGTTGGCATTGGTGACGATGTTGTTGAGGGTGCATCAAATTTTTTGAACGCTACAATTGGAAATGCGGATACAATTTTAGTTTTACGTGAAATTGCTGATGGTATGGTAAAAGGATCTATGCGTTCAGTTGAGCGTGACATTTCAAAAGTCGCAAAACTCATGGGAGGTGGTGGACATAAAAAAGCGGCAGGATTTAGCGTAGCAGGAAGGATATGCGAAACGGAAAATGGAGT
>JAHFIO010000131.1 GCA_023246325.1 Candidatus Uhrbacteria bacterium
GCCGGTCTTTTGTCGGCTATTGGACGTGCTATGGGGCATGCACGCGCAGAAAAAAAATTATCTTCTGAAATTCATGATGCAGGATTATTCGCCGCTCATAAATATTTTTCCAAAACGTATGACTTACAACCATCACTTGTGCGGCAGGATATCGTTTCTTTCATTCGTGCGATTAAACGTGCTCGCATCCTGCTATATGAATTGATTGAAAAATATTTTCCGAAGCAATATCAAAAACAATTGGAATTGACTTCTGACGTAGATATGGAAAATGATCCAATCCAATTGATGAGAATGTGTTGCACGCCGGGAACCGACGTATTGTCTCAAAGAAAAAGATTTGAAGCGAGAAGGCAGTTGACACTTGCATCTTTGCTTTTTGAAATGCAATTATTTGGAAATGGTATAGACGATTTAGAATCTGATATGTCGCGTTTCGATGATGACATAAAACGATATTATTTTCTTCCTCAAAAAAGTGCAAGTTATAAAATTGTGTCAGAATTGAATGCGAAGAATTTATACCGTTTGAAAAAGGATGGTTTGAAAATTACTGTATTTGATCCTGCCGAAAAATCATTGCATTCAACGGGTATACACCGCGTGACATCTCTTGATATGCGCTTCATTCACACAGCGGGACGAGAAATTCCCGTATATTATGAAGTACGTGTGAAAAGCGATGCGGTATGGAAATTGATTCGGAAATGTCATAGAAATACAGCGATGCTTGAAGATTTGTGTGGTGTGAAATGCGTATTTCTGAATGAAAAAGATTTGCTTGACGGAGTAAATCATTTGCGTCGCACGATTGCGCGTGAACCCGGAGTGTATTTTGGTGATGATTCTAATCTGGCGCGTGGCGGTGTTATAGATACATCAAATATACATTCCGCATCTGAATATCGCGCGAAAAAATATTTTGCTATTAAATATAAACGTATTTTTGAATTCCAGGTTATGCTTATGCAAGATTGGATTAATGAACAGTTTTCACGTGGTTCAGAAAATCATAATTTGTATCGTTTGCGTACGTTTCAAAATGATTTATTTCCACGGGTGTTTCCTTCCGTGTTTTATCGTTTAGATTGGGCGGATTTACATTTGCAAAAAACCTTGGTTGATTTGCAGCATGCCAAAATTTGGTTGGTATAAGTACGTACTAAAAAGGAAGCTGCTTACAAAAAGCAAGCAGCTTCCTTTTTTTCTTTTGACTACATTCTACTCTCGAGAGATACTAAATATACGAGGGATACGGGTGAGATTTCGGGCTAAAACGGTTTTGTAGGGTTACGATTTGCGAAAGCCGTGGCAATCGCATGACAGCCCAGCGGCGTCCAATCAATTACGCGCGTACAGTTCGGAGAAATCTGACTATTTCGCGGTTACTGACGCTGTGCCCACCTATTGAGCAATACCGAAAATCTCATTCATATACCTCGTTTTTATATAACAAAATATCTTGCCAATGCATTTTCGGCAGGATAAAGTGCGCAATATATCGGGCTATAGCGCAGTTGGTAGCGCGCTTGCATGGGGTGCAAGAGGCCGTGGGTTCAAATCCCACTAGCCCGACCAAATTTTTTTAAGCTCCACGAACAGTCTCTGGTCCATCTTCTTTGATTCTGAGTAATCGTGGGTCACCATCATTAACATTGCTTGGCGTAACATCACCGACTCCTCTTCTTGTCAGCGGGGCACGTACGGTTTCAGCACCTTCTCTTTCAAGAGCCTCTGCGCGATTTACTTCATCTGCAGCTTTAGCCATAGCATATTTTCTCATTAGTTGTAATGTTGTAGGACTTGGGGCCTGTCGGGGCGTATCAGGTGCTTGTGTTGGATTTTCAGATGTTCCCGGTCTTTCTCCACGTGTAGGCATATACATTAATATTATATTTAAGTTTTAATAATAACACGAATATCAATATCAAAACACCTTGACATAACGTCTATTCCGTGCTACGATCTTATCCTGCTAAAACCAAAGGAGGAATATATGAAAAATAAGGTTTTCGTTGCCGCACGTAGCCAAATCGGCGGGTCCACAACACATGGTTTCTTCGCTAAGAAAAGCGAAATTCCAGCA
>JAHFIO010000132.1 GCA_023246325.1 Candidatus Uhrbacteria bacterium
GAAGGTGCAGATAGACAAAAAATAAAAGATAGTTTGGTAAGTATTCATACGAAAGAAGCGGATGAGTTCAGGGAGCGATTGGACGGTATCCTGCCTCTATCAGATGTCGTAACAAAATTAGAAAGCCTTGCATATGTTGATCCACAAAGTGTCTGTGAAGGTTTGCGCGGAATAGATACGCCTCATGCCATGAAATTGCGATATTGGTTACTGCAAAATCCTGCAAATGCATATTTTGTTGCGGATAGTCTCATTGGTGTTGATAGTGATGAATCGTTGCGTGTACGAGAACAATTTTTACAAAATGGAATGGACATATGTTTCATAGCAAAAAGTTTAGCGAGAGCGAAAACACCGAATTCAATGAAATTCAGGATGAAACTTTTAGATTCTGGTGCGACCAAAGATAGTATAGTCGAAAGTTTATTGGGAGTTGGAATACCTGCTGCAATTCGTATGCGTACTGATTTGATGAAGCATGATGGATATAATTTTGGTGTGCATCCAAATGTGGTAGCGGAAAGTTATGCAGGAGTTTTTTCGTCGCAAGCATTGGATGAGCGAAAAAAATTAGTAAATATGGGTGCATCGAAAGAAAGTATTGCGAATGGACTCGTGAAAGATGGATCGGTAGACGCAATGGTTATGCGACGTTGGCTTATTGAAAATGGGGCGAGTAAAGAATCGATCGCTATTAGTTTAGTAGGTATTGATTCGCCAGAGGCAACAGAATGGCGTGAATGGCTTTTGAATAATGGATGTAATAAGCAAGCGATTTTACAAGGCCTTTCAGGAGTGGAATCCGCAGATTCCATGGAATTACGTGCGAAATTATTTATACCTTCTACGGCTATGTATGTAGCGCGTAGTTTAGGTGGATTACGAAATGCTGCATCAGAAGCATTTAGAAAAAGATTTTTATTTGATAATACGCTTTTAGTCATGAGTTATACGCCACATAGAGCATTGGCATAAGAAAAATGAATACGGTGTGCTATACTATATCTGAATTATGTCACTCAGCTTGAGATATAAGAAATTATTTGCCCTGCTTACAGCATTTCTTGTTGCTATACCTATTTTTTGTACAACGGCTGTACCCGTTTTAGCCGATACATCATCAGATGATACTTCTAAAACTTTAGAAGGATATGTTGTTGGTATTTTTGCTGACATTATATCAGGTATCATGGGAATTTTAGTTCAAATTGTTTTATTTTTATCACATGCGCTTATTGCCATCGCAAAGTATAATGATTTCGTACAAGCACCTCCTGTAACAATCGGATGGGTATTAGTACGAGATATTGTAAATATGTTTTTTATCGTGGTGCTTTTAGTTGTTGCATTTGCGACCATTATTGGATACGAAACAGGTTCATTTCATGCAAAAATTGTTTTGCCTAAATTGCTTCTTGTTGCCGTTCTTATTAATTTTTCAAAAACGCTTGTGGGTCTCATGATAGATTTTTCGCAAGTACTAACCCTTACTTTCGTAAATGGGTTTCAAGCAGCGGCAGGAGGTAATTTTATACAAGCATTTCAATTAATGCATATTGCGAATTATAGTTCTAAGACTCCTCCAGGAGGTGTGTCCTTGCTTCCAATTTTAGGTGCAGCAATTTTTGGTATCATGATTTTGGTTATATCTTGCACAACCTTAACCATCATGTTGCTGTATTTCCTTGTGCGAGTTGTAGTTATTTGGATGCTTCTTATTGGAGCTCCGCTAGCTTTTTTTGGATATGCACTTCCGGAAAAACTGAAAAAAAATGTTTCAAATTTAACAACACAGTGGTGGACGAAGTTGTCTTCGGTTTTAACAGGAGGGCCAATTGTTGCATTCTATCTTTGGTTGTCTTTAGCGGTTATTCAAAGTAGAGGTGATTATTTTACAAAGATGTATACGGAAAATCAAAATGAAGGTACAGGAACTGAAGAGGGAAAGATTGGTATTAGTGAAGCTGGTGATCCAGGTGGTTTTTTTTCTATGATTGTTTGTGTGGCGTTGATGTTAATGGGTTTGAAAACCGCGGTTGATGTTTCAACGGAATTGAATCCAACACTTGGC
>JAHFIO010000042.1 GCA_023246325.1 Candidatus Uhrbacteria bacterium
ACATCGCTATGTGCATATTCAATTCAGAAGATACAAACACTTTTCTTTCAACGGGAATAGTTTTCACACAATCTGCCATTTTATTTTTTTTCATAAAATGAAGAACCACTTTTTTCTCACAAGATACCAAACATAAAAATTGAATAGGTATATGTGCATCATGAATATGTGATCCATCTTTTGCAGACGCTTCAAACACAACCAATTCTCCCGTACTCGTTGAGGGTAATCTAAAAACTGCACGGTCTACACTAAATGATCCTGACAATGCAACGTCCGAACTATTCAACGTAATACTCCCATTCCCCAACTCTCTCCCATTTCCATCTTTCAATTGCCAAGATATTTGATTCTCAAAAGCTGTTGATGTTCCATACATTCGTAATACAGAAATACCATTTGTCATCCATGTTCCTGATGTAACCACATCCGCATCCTGCAAACGTAAAATAACACTCGTAATTCCATCCTTACTTTTATATTCTGACGATTCATTTTTTATTTCTACAGGATGTGGCATTACCACGACAGGCGTCTCTGGTGGAGGTGGTATAGATACAGTCGGCTGTTGAACCGGCATCTCAATTTTTCTTTCAAATGATGACATGCGCATCAGATACGCCGTCCCTAATGCAAGAAATGCTAAAACACAAGCAAAAAATAATATGCGCAATGGATGCGTAAATTTCGTTTCAATTGTTTTTTTTCTCATGGGGTGGTGGCAGGTGAAACCGTCAAAATCACCTTACCTCCAGCGAGTATATCATTTTCGTTATAATCATGCATGGCGTTCATGAGTATATCAAAAGAATATACAAAATCTTTACCAACGCGCGTTCCAGGATCATTCACGATAAAATTTCCATCACGTGTATACCCTTTTAGCACCAACATATGGTACATAGGCCCTGCACCACGAAAATGCGTATTACCCAGTAAACGTCCTGCTGCTGGCACAATAATAGGTATACCTTTTGCTAATAACATTTTCATTCCCTGCACCGTTGGCGCATGAATAATATGAATATCATTCAAATGAAAAAAACCTTTTGCTATTTGAGCAGTTTGTTCTATAGTCGTACTTTTATTATATCCAAATAAGGTATTTTCATAATCCGTAATATCCACGATTGATTTCATTGCTGAAGACACAGGAATATTTCCTGTCTGCCCTGTATAATATGCATTCACCATTATAAGCGACGCTTCTTCACATGCTTCATTGTGCAATTCATCCCATATTTGATCTGGCGATTGAATGGTGAAAGGAATATCTAAATTTATTTCTGGTGGTATAGGTATATCAAGCAAATCTTTTTTTTCAGTGCGCGTGAGCGTTGGTGAAGATTCCAAAACATAATGTTGTGATGTTGCATTCCCACCTTCAAAATTTGACGGGGAATCTATAATCATATCCGCGCTTTGTTTTTGAATATTTGTATACGAATGTGCTTTTGGCACAGAAGTTTTAATTGACGCAATAAAAAAATCTCGCACGATTCCTCTTTCTGCATATACGAAAATCGTAATGAACAGTATAAGAAATAGTGCAAGATATTTCTTTTTCATTTTTATTTTTTCACTTCAAACGAAACGGTAGTCATTGTATCTCCTTGTGTTAATTTTTTCACGACATCCATACCCGTCAATACACGACCAAAATAAGAATATAAAGGCGGCATTGGATTATCTGCAAGCATAATAAAGAACTGTGATCCATTGGTGTTTGGCCCTGCATTTGCCATGGCCACAACGCCTTCTGCATAATTCACCATTTGAGAATCTACACGTGGAAGATGCACCACATCATCTTCAAATTGATACCCTGGACCACCAGAGCCAGAACCAGTTGGATCTCCACCCTGTACTACAAATCCCGGAACAATACGATGAAACGTTAATCCATCATAATATTTTTGTTTTACAAGATATACGAAATTTGATGCTGCTTTTGGCCCCTCTTTTGGAAGTACTTCAAATGTAATATCTCCTTTATTTGTTTTCAATGTCACAATACCGTGCGTATCTTTTTCTGGTAGAACGCCTGGAAATTTTAATGTGGATGAACTTGGCATATAGGTTGACGTAGATGATTTAGGTGATTCAGGAGGGGTTGTTGGTGGTGCTGGTTCAGCCGGTACTGGTACAGGCACGGGTGCAGTGGTAGGCGTTTCAACTGCTGGTACTGACATTTGGCATCCTGCCCCAAGGATAAGTAAACCGGTTATCGCGAAAGCAAAAGAAAGATATTTTTTCATAGTGTATGTACTATAGCAGATGTTTTTATTTTACAAAACCCCATCGTGCCATATCCACATTCACGGCTGGATGCAGAAATTCTTTTACTCGCTCAAGCGACATCATTTCTTTTGTAATAAGCGAAGAAAGATTTTTTCCCTGCTCATCACGTACGGAAATACAAAGTGGTTTTTTTTCTCCTGGCGGATACACCGCATGCATCATAACAGCTTTTGATCCAGATAATTGTAAAATATCTTTTGCAACAATACGTGCCAACCAAGCACCACTTTTTTGCGCATGGTATATATCATACCCGATGGGTGATGCAAGTGCGGGCAATCCAAAGCCATATTCTGCGACATTCATGCCAGATGCACCCGTTGTTTGCAAAAGTCCACGTGCAGGTTGCGCCCCATTCACGTTTACACGCACATCCGCATCCTGCATATATTCATGTACACATAATATGATAGCTTCGCGTGCTTCGAGAATATTTTTTATTCCATGCTCGGCGCGTATATATACAATAGGATTTTTATTCTGATACAAAACAGACACATCGCAATCTGCACCAAGCCAAAACCAGTTTTCATTTTCTGTACGATTTTTTTCTAATAATTGCGCCACATTGCGAGCATAAAAAAGTGCTTGTGGAATTTTATCTACATTTTCATTCGTTGCATACCCCATAACGGAAACAGAAATTTCATGACCTAGCTTTGCATATAACACGTGCTCGCTCGGCATTGGTTCAATGGAAATAAATGGCTCAATATCCGACAATACTCCGGCCGAAGCAAGCGCACGTTTTGCAATTGCCGAAACATCAAAATCCGCTTGAGAATGAACTGTGCCCGTTACAAATAAAACACCATGTCCGCCCTGCACATGTATACGTATACGAGTTTCTGGATCGCGCTTTTGATATTCATCAATAATCGCTTCTGACACAATATCGCATGCTTTATTAGGATGTCCTGGTAATACGACTGTGGCTAATTTCATACACTGACCTTAACATACAAAAAGATAAATTCAAAAAAGTACTTCAATATTCAGATAAAAACGATTTTGGCATTTGTTTGATAGATGTTGATTTTTTCCACACAGAAGGTGTTTTTTTAAAATCGCCGTATGTATCAACTTCAATTGCAGGCCCATCTGCATCCCAACTCCAATGTTCTCTTTCCTCATCCTGCATATCTTTTTTCTTTCTCATGCCATCTTCCTGTATATTGATGCGTTCAAATAATCTAGAAGGAACTTCTTCCAGAAATATAGAGGGCGAATTAAATGTAAAACCATCGTATCCGCCCATTTGTGGATATGTTAAAAATAATTTTCGTCGTGCGCGTGTAACGGCGACATAAAATAATCGACGCTCTTCTTCTAATCCATCTAATTCATTCATCGCACGTATACTGGGAAAACTCTGATCTGCAAGATGCATAATAAAAACTGTATCCCATTCCAATCCCTTTGCTTGATGAATGGTTGATAAAATTATTCTTTCAGTTTCGTGTGATGCCTGTTTATTTTTACCAGAAATAGACTCATCATATAAAGCAATGTCTGATAAAAACGAAATCACATCAATAGCAGTTTCTGCAAAATTCGCCAATTGTTCTACATCTTCTATTCTATCTTTATAATCTGGATATTCTCTTTCTAAATACTCCGAATATCCGTTCGCGAGAACTGCGCGAATCATATAACCAGCATTCGGCATTTGTGCAATAACCGTGTGTACACTTTTACAAAAATCCTTCCAACCACCTAGCGCGCGTTTCGGTAAACGAACGACATCTATATCTACGACTGACTGCACATCCACACTCCCACGAATACCGGCGATAATTTTTTCCGCAGTTCCACTTCCAATACCCGGCTGAATATTCAATACACGCAACCACGCACTTTCATCCGACACATTCACACATACACGCACATACGATACAACATCTTTTATATGTGCGCGTTCGAAGAATTTTTTTCCCCCTCGATATTCATATGGAATATCTCGTTTCAATAATTCAAATTCTAAAGTTTGTGAATGTGCGCTCGAACGAAATAATACTGCCATATGTGCAAGCGCTATATTTTGAGTACGCATCGTTAAAATCTGCTCAGCAATATACTGAGCTTCTTGCGCAGATGATGCACATGCAATAATCATAGGCTTGCTCCCCCGTGCCTTCACCGCACGTAATTCTTTTTCAAACTGTGATGTATTATGTGATAATGATTCATTCGCTAATTCCAAAATTTCTGGAACTGAACGATAATTTACCAATAATTTAAACATACGCGTATCCGAAAATCTATTTGGAAATCGCAAAATATTTCGTACATCTGCTCCACGAAACGCGTATATCGATTGTGCATCGTCACCAACAACTAACACATTCTTATGCATTCTACCGACCGCCTGAACTATCAATGCCTGTAATGCATTCGTATCTTGATATTCATCAACAAGTACATGCGAAAATTGGTGCGCGATTCTTTCCCCTATAGCAAGATGCTGCAACACATTCAAAAAATTCACTAATAAATCGTCAAAATCCATTGCATTCGAAAGACGTTTTTTTTCTATATACAATCGTGAAATTTCTTCTAGCTGTCCTGTAAACTCTATAAAATGTGGATGTTTTTCTTCGATAACACTCGACAATGGCGTCAACGTATTTACCGCAAATGAAATCATCGAATGCACAACATTCGTACTTGGAAAACGTCGTGCTTTCACATCTATATGCAACTCTTTCATAATAGATTTCAATAATGCATGTGCATCTTCAGAATCTAAAATAGAAAATGAAGATGTATATCCAACAATATTCGCATATTGGCGCAAAATTCTATTTCCAATCGAATGAAAAGTTCCACCCCATATTCGTGACGCATCGCTCGACATCAACCCACTCACGCGATGCAACATCTCCTTACTCGCTTTATTCGTAAACGTTAATAACAAAATACACGCCGGATCAATTCCCTGTTCTATCAAATATGCTACGCGATACGTTATCGTACGAGTTTTCCCTGATCCTGCCCCCGCCAAAACCAAACAATGTCCATCACCATGCAAAACAACATCAAGCTGTTCTTGATTGAGTTCTTTCGCATACTCAATATGAGCCATAATGCAAAGCGTATCGAATTGACGTTGGGAACGCAATAAAGCATTATATATATAGAACTTTAAACAAAGAGGTATTCATGAACATCGATTGGCATAAGCTAAACGAAGATATGTCTATCGCATATATTTTCCCCTGTGATCGCGTATATGCCATGCGACTAAAATGTTTTGTTTGCAAAGAGCCATATCAAGGGCATGGTCATGTGGTACTTGATACCTATATGGGCTGGGCCGTCATACCATTTCCCATTCAATCTCAGGCAGGATTAGAAAAAGTGTTAGAAGTCATTGCCGCAAGTGGTGATGATTTTGAAAAGGCGGGATATTTACTTCTGACTATGCCAGAAATAAAAATATTGCCAAAAACATTTTCACCAAACGAATTACGAATTTTAGCGAGTATTCGATTATTTAATACAGCGATGCGTATGCATTTCAATACACCATAAGGTGTATTTTTTTATGTTCGCAATATGGCTTCAAAACTTTCTTGTAATTTCAATAGTATTTTTTCACATAAACCATCAACCTCCACGCTTTCTAGCGTACGATCAATCGATCCAAAAACTAAATGCATTGCTACAGATTTTTTTCCATCTTTCATCATATATGTATCAAACCATTCAACGCTCGTAATAAGCGGGCTCACTCGCACTATCACGCGAGCGACATCATCATATTCAACATGACCATCAACAATAATCGATATATCACGTTTCACTTCTGGAAATGCAGAAACAGGTATATACGATTTCACTCCCATGGCATATGGGATTGCATGTGCTATCGGCATATCAACCAATGCAACTTCACATGCTAATTTAAAATTCTTTGCAATTTTCGGTGATACCTCCCCAACCGTTGCAAGTAATTTTCCTTCATAAAATGCTTGCACCGTTCTACCCGGATGCCAAAAAGCATCGCTCGACAACCGTTTCCATGCAATCTGTTTTAATCCCATCACATCACATATATATTCCACATATCCTTTGGCCGAACGCCACGGTTCTTTCATACCCATAAACAATGCACCCAATTCTACTTGCTCATTCGGCAAATCATTTTCTCTTTTTATGTACACATTTGCAATTTCAAATAATTTCTCGTAAGCAAACCGTTCACGATTTTCACTCGCAACTTGCAATAAAGATGGCAATAGGGTTGTTCTCATTACTTCATATTCAACCGTTAAAGGATTTTGCACATATAACATATTACGAGAATCATATCCTGCCTTATGCAATAATTCTTTTGACACAAAAGAATTTGAATATGTTTCACACAAACCCGCATTCTTTGATGCATCTCGTAATCGTCGTTCCCAAATTAATTCCATATCCGTGCGCGTGACCCGTTCTCCAATAGGCAACACAGCAGGAATATTCGCATACCCTTCCACACGCGCGATCTCTTCGATCAAATCTCGTCCATCTTCAATATCATGATCACGCCACCATGGCACAATCGCCTTCATTTTTTTTCCTATAACCTTCACATCAAAACCTAATCTTTTTAATGTTGCCAACATCTTTTTCGGCAGGATTGGTACGCCAATTAATTTTGTGACTTCATCTGTTGTCACCGTATATGACATAGGCGTATATTTTGACGATACGACATCCATCATACCAATAACTTTTCCACCACATATTTCCAATATAAGTTCTATTGCGCGCGCCAATGCATCACAAGGCGCTATCTGAGACAGTCCTTTTTCAAAACGATTTTGCGCATCGCTTTGAATATGCACGGTACGAGCGCCGCGTCGAATAGTCAGCGCATCAAATGTTGCAGCTTCTAATATAATGGAAGTCGTTGATTCACGCACGCCAGTTTCTTCTCCTCCCATCACTCCTGCAATCGCGACCGGATGTTTTGCATCCGCAATCACCAGAATCTTTTCATTCAGCGTATACGTTTTTCCATCTAATGCGACAATTTTTTCTCC
>JAHFIO010000133.1 GCA_023246325.1 Candidatus Uhrbacteria bacterium
CGAGGATATATATGCGAATATCTCGTTTCTGAAGACGGTTTTTCTGCAGTAGACGGTTTTTTTACAACAGGTTCATAACTTAGCAAAGTTGGCATGGAACACATACTTTTTTATTTTTTTCTAAAAATATTTTTTAAGAAACGTGTGATGCTATTTCCAATATGTTGTATATCTTGTTTTATTTCTGTTAATACGGGTATTCCATGCAAATATCTATTTTCTAATTTTAGAAAATCTTTTCGCATATCTTCTGTAGATACATAGGATGGTTGTTTTGTTGATCCAAAATCATTTTGCGCACTCAAAATATTTGCACGCGTTCGCTCTGCAATCTGCGCATCACTTTCGTCCTCATCAACCCAAGCAATTGGGTCAGCTTCTCGCACTGCCTCAACAGCAGATATTTGATCAAATCCTCTTTCTTTTTCTTCCTCTTCCTCTACTCTTTGCATTTCTCTACGCAGAAGTTTTTGCTTTGCTATTTTCATTTTTAGTAATAGTTCTCGTTTTTTTTCATCATGACTTTTACGTACATCCTTCTCTAAATCAGACAAGGTGCTCATAATATCACCCAAGGTTAATCCTTCGCCACGATGAATTGCATCTGGTTGCATTTTACTTCTAATGTATTCTTCTGTGTTTATTTGAGGTGTCGTGAGTGGTGGTTGTTCCATATATGTATATCATAACAAAAAAGCTCCCAAAAATCGAGAGCCTTTTTTTTATCCAATTAATTTTTCAAATACGGCAGGATACGTATTTGCGAGTTGTGCGAGAACTTTTCGATCAAGCACAATACCTTTTGCTTTTAAGCTGCCCATGAATTTGGAATAATTTGTTCCAAGCATTCGTGCGCGTGCACCAATACGATTCTGTTGAAGTCCACGATTGTCGCGTTTTTTTAATTTGCGACCGACATATGCATTGACTCCTGCTTTTACTGCAGCAATTTTTGCTAGAGTGATTTTTGATTTACGTCCCCACATCATTCCTTTTGTGCGGGCTAAAATATTTTTTCTACGTTTGATGCGGTGGGTACCGCGTTTAACTCGTGGCATATATTTATCTTTGTGGCATGAATGATTTAAGAGAACGTGTATAATTTGTCGCTACAGCCAAATCACTTCTTTTATTGCGTGTGACTTTTGAAGACTCGCGGCTATTGAAATGACCTTGACCATTTTTACGCTTGATAATTTTTCCGCTTTTCGTTAATTTGATTCTTTTCGATACGGTTTTTCGTGTTTTCATTTTTGGCATATGTGTGTCATTTTAGAATTAAGATTTTCTTCCAACGATAGCTGAGACATTTCCACCCTGTCTTGTGACGGGTTGTTCAACGTATAATTGATATGTTTCTTCTATGCGTTTTATAAAAGTTTCTATACGCTCATTTGCAAGCTCGCCATGTGCTTTTTCTCTTCCTCGCAAAATGATTTCAATTTTTAATTTATCTCCATCTGCTAAAAAGTCTAAAGCTTTTTTCAATCGCACGTCTAAGTCGTGCTGTCCGATTTTGACCGACAATCGAATTCCCTTGACTTCTACTTTTTTCGCATGAGCTTTTTGCACACGCTGCTCTTTTGCTTTTTGATATTTGAATGTACCGAAATCCATAAGTCTACATACCGGAGGATCATCTTTCGGTGATACTTCCACGAGATCAAATTCTCGTTCATGCGCAATTCGCAATGCTTCTTGCGTATCTAAGACGCCAAGAAACTTTCCCGCTTCATCAATGACGCGAACTTTTTGCGCCAGGATGCGGTCGTTTGCTTTGTAGTCGAGTCCTTCCAACTTTTGTGGAACTCTTTTCTTATAGTGTATTCTCATTAATTTTTTTCGTGGTTCTTAACCACACATATACACACAAACAAGTTGAAGCCTTTAAAGTCGATGTAAATCGCGTTTTTTAAGGTTACGTTTTTGTATATATGTCTGGTGGAGATGGGGGGATTCGCACCCCCGTCCAAAAGTCTTATCTCACAACTTCGTTCACAGGCTTAATCCATTCAGATATTCA
>JAHFIO010000134.1:0-469 GCA_023246325.1 Candidatus Uhrbacteria bacterium
CGGTAAAAATTGATGGATATAATCCGAACGGGATTATTATTTCGGTTGATATATTAGCTGAATATTTTCGCCCTATCCTGCATATTGTGTATTCGCAAAATCAGGTGCGAGAGGTATTAGTGAGGCATTCAGACGCAGACGTGACGAGTGGAACACATATTGGTGGCTGTATTTCCACTATGATGTCTTCGCTTTTGCCTGTACATTCGGAAAATGAATATGTGCAGATTACGGATTTTTGCGCATATGATTTGTGGCAGGCTATAGATTCTCGGCAAGATCCGGATGCGTCGCTACCGCCTGCGAAAACTGGGTTGGTGCATATTTCTACTCCAACGGAAATGAATGAGGCAAACCCATATGCAGTATGTGTTGTCGAACAAGGGGAGGGGCATCCCCTTGTATATTTGATCGCATCTCATGAACAGTTTGTAGACTTTGTTGCCAAACATTTGTGGACATTTGATTA
>JAHFIO010000134.1:479-2009 GCA_023246325.1 Candidatus Uhrbacteria bacterium
TAGCGCATGGAATGTTTACGCTGGCAGATCATGATATTCCGGATACGTCTTCGTATCCTGCCGTGTGTATTGATGGATATGCGGCTCAGGTTTTTGCGGCAGGATTTCGGACATTGAAACCTTCATCAGTTGCGAAAAAAATTATTTCCTTCGGTGTTCCGCGCACATTGATTGTAGGTGAGGTAGGAAGTCATCGTATGAATGGGATTATTACCCTTCAGCAGGGTGATGAAGTAACGTTCACGATTTTTTATTCAAAAAAGCAAGCGGAAATTTTGGTAAAGAATGCGCATGATATGTCAGTTGAAATGAAATATTTGGAATATATTTCTGAGTCATCTATGCCGGCAACCTCCAATACAACCGTGATTTCGTTTACCGGTATTGAAGCAAAAATATTGCATGATGCATATATTGCACATTTGCGAGAATTGCCGACAGCAGAAGAAATGTTGAATGCAAAGAATTTGTATAGTTCAATGCTTCAACCTTTATTACCAAAATCTCCTGAACAAACGCATGCTATTTTGGCCGTTGCCTTGAATCCGAATGAACAAGTGATTTATATTGTGCCAAGTAAAAAGCAAATGTATCAATTATTACAGCATCATTCAACCGCACTGTCAGCTTCACATATTGTAGAAATAAAAAAACGTGTTGAGGGATGTTGTTTGCCGGATGCGGCTTTAGTTCCTATCGCTCGCATTGAACATTCGGTAGCATTTGCTTTATATCGCGGGCTGCGAATGCTTATGAAAAAATCTTTGATGAATTAAAGGGGGTATTGACCTCCTTTTTTATTTATAGCAGGATGGTTATGGAGGTTACGTACCATGGACAATACATATGTGGGAATTCTTACACCATCGATTGAAAACCCTGAAGCAAATCTTTTACCTCATAATGGGTTAATTTTAGGGGAAACATCGCCAAAGAAAAATATTTTGATTTTGGTATATTCGAAAGAACAGGCGCGGCAATCAATATTGCAGTTTACCGCTAATGAAGATACGCAAAAAGCTGAATTGCAGATTGCGGCATCAAGCCTTCCTGAAATATCAAGTACAGCTTGTGTAGAATTACGTGCACCGGCTGCAAATGTTTTGATGGGAATGTTTTTAGATGCGAAAGATATCATAGCGAATATTGAAATCACTGCTGAACCTGGTATTATAACAATGTATATTACGAGAGATGTGGATGGGGGTATGGCAGCCGTGTTTCCCGTATTACATCGTGATGATATGCGTGAGGTATATGTTTTGTATAGCCTTGCTGATATTTCTGAACTTATAAAAAAGTGCGGTAATATAGTATCTCAGGATGAAAAGTCAAAAATATATACGTTTATGCGGGATGCATCATTTCCCGGTGCATCTGATACATATCGAAAAATATTTGATGGGTTTATTGGAAATATTTTATTTCGTTCGGTTTTACTGTACCGAAAGAACCATTCGTAGGAGTGGTTTTTTTATTTTTGCCATTGCTCATGGTCGAGTTTGTCTATTTCTGCAGTAAGACGAATCC
>JAHFIO010000043.1 GCA_023246325.1 Candidatus Uhrbacteria bacterium
CGCAAGCAGAAATTAATTTGTGTAATAAGGGATCGGATCTTGGAACTGTCATGGATCGCATGGGAATTTATAATAAATTCGTTATGTATCCATTGACCGAGCATTTGATTCAGCTCGAAATTTCAAATGGTAGACCCGTAGCGCCATATGTCGAAATTGATGACATTGTGAATGGCATGACCGTGCATAAATATCATGTCGTGGTTATTTCCGGATATCGCAAAGGTCTCTATACTGTACTCGATTCAGCGCGACCGCGCGCAGTAACCATGGTATATGATGATTTGCTTCATGGTGTCACTGCTAAAAAATGGAAATGGTTGGGTACCTGGTACTATTTCTCATATCGAGTAGACGGTTGCAATCCCCGCTTTCGGCAGGATTGCGATTTTAAGAAGTGAGCCTATTCTCTTTGGCCACTTCTTTTTTTTATGTTATTATAAAAAATATGGAAACGATAGAATCATCACGCGCGATTACACGTAGCGCATCTGTAGATACACCACCAGAAAAACAATCCCTATCCTCATTTAGAAAAATTCTCATATCAAAAATGCAAGACTGTCCAGAAAAATTACAAGCTTTATCACCCGAACAAAGAAATAATATAGAAGAAATACGCAACGTATTTAAAGATATATTACAAGATCCAGATATACTGCGATCTTCAAAAATCGCTACACAAGAAGATGAAAACGGCACGCTGATAATTTTAGGAAAAGAGTATGGAAAAATACTAAGTGGTTTTAACACAAATATATTAATAGAATTGTTTTATAGTTTTGATGATCATGCGCCTGACATGGCAAAAGCTGCTATGGACTCGGCAAGATTTTCCCCTGAGCAAAAAGAGGAATTTGTTTTATTTGTTATTGAGCAAAATGGTGAATCGACTTTAGCGCATTATGCTGAAATAGTAAAAAATATTTCTATACTAAAATTAGCTCAAGCACTTTTTAAAAAATCACCAGATGCGGTGACACGCCTACTCCCACAAATGACTGACGAAGAAAAAAAATTAGTGAATGAAATGATTTTTCAACAAGGCGGAACAGAACTTGATGAAGACAACATTCCATATCTAAGCCAAGAGCCTGATAAAACGCCAGACCTCACGGCACGCGAACAAATCCGCGCGAATATTTTGCTTATCCAAACGCAAATGGCTGCATATGATATTGCACAAGCTGTGGCAAAAAAATTTCCAAATCAAGAAGCAACACGAAAACAAAATGAAGAAATAGAAACAGAACTGCGAGGAGAGATTATACGAATAAGCGATATAATTGGAAATGCGCAGAATGCTCCATTGCGCATGCGTCTTTCAAGTAAACGTGAAGCCGCATTTAAACCCATAGGAAGAGAAAAGCCCGATTTACGCAAAGGCATACCTGCCGGTGAATATGCACAAAGAGAATGGCTAGCGTATCAAATTGATCAAGCATTACAATTAGGTATAATCCCGCTTACTATACTACGTGATGAAGGGTCACCAAATCCTGATACGAGCCAAGAAAAACCAACACATATACCACAATATGATTCGGAAGGAAAACCTCTTACTGGAATATTCGCGGGCGCTACTGAAACAGCCGTGGACATAGTACGTGGTCACGGCATTGGATCAGTTCAATTATGGGTGCCGGGTACAAATGCATCTGATCTTCCAAATTATACTATCGTATACAATGCAGATGATGCGGAACTTATTGCAATTTTTGATATACTCACACGAAATACAGATAGGCATGATGGAAATTTTAAAATAGATATAGTAGAAAATGGACAAATGTATGCTATAGATAATGGCCTTATTTTTTCTACCTTGAAGTCTGATAAAATGCGTTGCTTCTTATTACAATTCGGCCAACTTCATGACAAACCAATTTCCGAAAAAAATAAAGAACGATTAAAACAATTTTTGGCATCACCAGAAATACAAAAAGCTCTTAAAAAATGCTTCGAAATAAGTCTTGGTGATACAGCAGAACAATTCTGGAATGAATTTATAGAAAGAATGCATATGCTCATACAGCCTGATATGAAATTACCTCTCACAGAATATTAAACTATATGAAATACGAAAATTTTACTGAAAAACCAATTATGAAAAAAAGATGTGACATTATTTCATATGATGGAATACATGATATAGCAACCATAACCGTATCCTGCATACTAGAAAACGGAGAAGTGACGTTTATAGGCAATGAACATATGATTGAAACCTTAAAAAAAGGGATAGCGGGAGTATATCCAAAAGATGGAGAAAAATTTTTAATTGCTGTAAACAAGGAATATCACGGTACCTATGTATTTGCCAGCGACATAACATAGCGTATACCCTATACAAAGTCCCTTTACAGTACGGAGGCCCAAGTGAAAATCAAAGTCGTTATTGGATATATCATGGCGGTCCTCGTGATCGCGCTTAGTTTTGATACATGTTATGCGAGCAATCAGCATCGCGAGCAAGTTGCGGACAAATTCATTCCGATTTTACCAACGGATGAAACCATTCGATATCCACTGACCGGATGCGCAACTGAATTTCCAATCAACCCTGTCAGTTCTTTACTGCCAGTTCCACATTTGGTACAGCGAGCACCCTATATTCCGCTTGGTCAAAGCAATCTATGTTGGGCAACCTGTATCGCAATGGTATCAAGCGATTTGGGAAATCCGCGCGAAGCATGCCAAATTGCATCATATATTGCAGACACATCCATTGATTGTTGTGCGCTCACAAAAGATTCGCCACAACTCACAAAAGATGTGTGCAATAAAGGTGCATATGCATTTCAAATTCATGACACCTTGCATCAAATGGGAATTTATTCAGAGCGACGTCGAGACATTCTATTGGAAACGGAAATTCAATCCGAACTTTCGAATGGTCGTCCGATTATGATGGAGGTGTATATCTCTCGCCGAATCCAGGGCCAACAAGTTATTGCTGGACATGTGGTCGTCATAACTGGCTTTGAACACAAGGAAGACGTACACGTATACCATGTTCAAAATCCAAATCGCGAACCAACTGCATATTTCACCTATGCGCAACTTGTACATAATACTCGTGAAAGCTGGGACTGGGTTGGTACCTGGTACCATTTTTCCTATCGGCAGGATGGGTGTAATCCCCTCTTCCGAACAGATTGTGAATGCAAAAAATAAATATCAAAAAACCCCGATTGTGTCGGGGTATTTTTTTGGAGCGGGTAGAGGGAGTCGAACCCTCATCTCAACCTTGGAAGGGTCGCATAATAGCCGCTATACGATACCCGCTTATTTGTATCCTGCCGCAAACATCTTAAACAAAAAGTGATTTTTTTGCAAACAAAAAAAGCCCTCAATGAAATAATCATTGAGGGCGAAGCGCCTTCCGCATTTGCGAAATTTTTCTTTGACGCATAATGCGAATTGCGTGTAGAACGCCTTGAAGAACTATATCATCTGTATCGACGGGTCTTACTACAACCACTTCAATACCGAGATGACCATATTTATTCATATACCCTTTTTTGGCTCTCTCATTACTTTTGACTTGTACGTAGAGATCGCCGATGTCCTTGGTATGAACAATAATATCTATATGTTCTCCATCCTGTTGCTTGGTAACTCGAGATGCCCCAACAATCCACTTCGGCAATATATTATTCGGCTCATTCAACATAGTATGAACACGCATTTCTGCGACATTGCCTTTATCCATTCCGCGCTGCCCTATGACGGAAAGAATCGCCTTCGTTTCGATATGAAAGGCACGCTCTGCAACCCGCTCCTTAGCCTGGCGCTTATTGCGGCCAATATCCGAAGTGATAATGCGAACAAAATCACCAGCAACGAAAGACACCTGCATTTCCCAATGAGGATGCTCATGGGTAGGCTCGAAAACTGCAGTGTACAAGGTTTTTCCACCATATCGCTTGAATAAAGAGCTAAGAAGCTCTTTATGATTTTTGAGACGCATCTTCAACTCCTTTTTATAAATTGACAAATTTCAAAAAAACTATTTTAACCATAACAAAAAAAGGGAAGTTTGTCAATATGACTCTTCCCCATTTTTATGGTGGGCGTGCCTGGATTCGAACCAGGGACCTTTACATTATCAGTGTAACGCTCTAACCACCTGAGCTACACGCCCGTACTTTTCTATATGAATTGTGGTGATAGACTATCTTATTCAAGTCTATTTGGCAAGATGGATTAATTGGATATAGTTTGACTAAATGACAAATGACGGCTATTATTCGCGCACATTGCCATATGCCGAGGTAGCTCAGTGGTAGAGCGAAGGACTGAAAATCCTTGCGTCGCCAGTTCAATCCTGGCCCTCGGCACCAGTGAAAAGGCAGGATCAAAATCCTGCTTTTTTATTTGTCTTCTTTACGCGTTATCGTAACTACCGTTGTTTTACTTTCTGCATCACGACTTCCCAAAAACGTAAACGTTAATGTAACTTTCTCTTTTGTAAATGATCGGTTTTCATATCCTCCTGCCGCAACTTTTGAAGACTCCTTCCATTTCAGTGCGCCTAATTGCTGACTATACCATAAGGCAACCGCATCTGAACTCGCATCTGCTTTTAAGTTTAAAGCAGCATCAACCCCGGTCGTAACCGCAAGAATAGTTGAACTTGGATATACCAACATTTCTTTTGGAAATGAATCTGGCAATATAATATTCTCGCCAACTAAATAATTTTTTCCAGTTTGTTTATCTGTGATTGTGACGGTTCCTTCTTTAATAGATGCACCAATCCTGCCGCCTGTAATGGCGTCCACTGCATCATTTGCAACCTGTTCAGCAGGATGCGACCGAAGAGCATCGCGAGCACCCCATACTACCGAACCAACCCAATCACAACCTGAACCCAATAAGGATAGTGAAATAAGGCTTAGAAGCAGGGTATATGTACGCATATACTTATAGTATACACCCCTAGCTGAACAATTCCTTACGAACCTGTTTTTTGATATCCACTCCTACATGCATCAAAATTTCTTTTATAGATGACATGAATTCCTCTGGTCCACACATAAGAAATTCATCATCTGGTTTTAATCCATGCGTATGCGCTAAAATCATCTCTGCATCCACGCGTCGTGTCTCCCCTTGGAACGCGGCAGGATGCGACTGCGTAAGAATTGGAACAAAAATTATATTGTGAAATTCATTTCCATATACTGTACTTACCATAGTTTTATTCGAATAAAATAAAATAATTTCTCGTGTAGAATTTTGAAATAGTGATTCACGAATCATACTTCGAAGTGGGGTGATACCAATCCCCGCTGCGAAAAAAATCAATCGTGATATACCAGGTCGTAATGTAAAAACTCCGAATGGTCCTTGCACGTTTACTATATCGCCTATTTTTGTTTTTTGTAACATGCTACTTCTTTCACCATATTTTTTTATGGTGAGTACTATTCCCTGCTGACTTTCGTATGGTGCAGATGCAATAGAGAGTGCAATAATTTTTCTTTTTGGATTTGGATCGTATGGCATTTTTATTCCTACCCATTGTCCTGCAATAAATGGCGCAATAGGTTCATTGTCGGCAGGATATATAGTCAATTCAAAACAATCATTTGTAAGCGGAATATTTTGTATGACGTGAAATGGTCTAAAACTCGCAAGTGACATATTATAAAATAATTTCTTCACCCGTATCTTCAAATAATCGAATAGCTGCAACAGGGCAGGATCTAGCTGCTTCGATAATTAATTCGCGTGTGTCCATTTTATCTGATTGAATAGCAGAAATTGCTTCCACATTTTCTTCTAAAATATATGCTTTACCCTCGGTATTTAATCCAAATGTTTTTGCAGCTATAGCGACGCAGGATGCAGCGCCTATGCACAGTTCTTGATCAACTTGAATTTTCATATTTCCATAGAATAGCCGTATTCTGCCTTGACGTAAAGGTTGTTTTCGTACCAAGTACGTTTTTTTTATTTCTTTTCAAAATAAACTCCGCATACCTCATCCTGCTGTAAAAGGGTGACGTTTTTTTTGACCTGTTTCCAAAAGGCAGGATGATGTATTTTACGAACGCGTCTAAACCATGATTGAAATATTTTTGGAGGTTCTTGATGATGTGCAAGTTCATGTGCGATAACACGTAATATAGCGTCGATTTTTCTTGGTATGGATGTACGTGGTGTATAAAAGTCTATTGTAATTATTTTGCTATCTAACCGTGTATATCCCAAGGCATACGAACGCAATTTTCCTTTTCCTCGCACGCGACGTCGTAAGGGTTTTATTTCAAAACCAGGCATATGTAAAATTATACATATGCGATGAAATAAATGTTCCATCAATGCCTCGTGTTTTGGATCTAAAATATCACCCATCCGAATATCATACACTATGAACAGCTCGTGCGTATTTTTCCATGACATCTCGAAGTGCTATATCAATTGGTCGTAACTCAATTCCTAATTCGCGCAAACGAATATTTTGCATAATATTATTTGATCGAATTCTTTTTGCGAGCCCAGTTGAAACCAATGCATCCGCAGTAATCCAATCACTGATATGATTTGGATCTACTAATTCTGTATACAGCTTCATTAAATCTCGATGTGCCATCACTCCCGGATTCACCGCGTGAAAAACACCTACGCCGCGCTTTTCAATAATACCTACCACAGCTGTTACTAAATCATCTAAAACTGTAACTGAATTTCGTACATCAATAATTTTTGGATATTTCACTAATTTATTTATTAAATTTTCTGGAGTTGGCTCGCTATCAATTGGCATGCGAAATCGTACAATAGCAACATTTGGTAATTCTGTTAAAATAAGATCTGCTGCATATTTTGTTCTTGAATATACGGCCTGAGGATTTGCATGATCACTTTCTTTCCATCCTGCAGGATCAGGCGACTCACCATAAAAAACACATCCCGTACCCAAATGCACCATGTGAATATTTTTTTCAAAACAAGCTTGCGCTAAAATAAGTGCACCAATTGTATTCGAGCGCATAGTGGAAATTTGATTTGTTTCACACCAATCAACATTTGGTATGCCACGACGTCCCGCGCCATTTAAAACTGCATCTGGATGAGATGCATCTAGTGCAGCATGTACCGCATTCAAATCTGTAATTTCTACTTTTATACTTTCAATATCGTGACCTGCATTTTGCAAGCCAGTGACGATTTTTTTGCCCACATATCCAGGGCTAAAGACAAGAATTTTCATTTGACGTATTCTTTTGCTTTAGTAGCGA
>JAHFIO010000044.1 GCA_023246325.1 Candidatus Uhrbacteria bacterium
ACACCAACCATTCAATCATCTGCTGTAATTATTTCTGCGATTGATACCGCATCAATTACTTCATCAACAGCCACTATTACATGGCACACTGATATACCTTCCGACTCACAAATAGAATATGGAGATAGCGAAAATTTTGGCTCTTTAACCACTTTAAGTTCTACACTCACTACTACACACTCGGTCACTATCACTCACCTAATACCAAATACAAATTATATTTATAGAATAAAATCAAAACCAGTCGGTGCAACGGTTTCAACGATTTCAACCAATAATGAATTTAATACGCTCAACCACTCGATTCCCGTTATAGCCCCTGCAAATATTATTTCTGTTTCTTCAAATGAAGTTACAAGTACTGGAGCAACAATTAATTGGACAACCGACAAATCAACCACATCCCAAGTTGAGTACGGTCTCGGCACCAATTATGGAACAGCAAGTGTTGAAAGTAGCACAATGCAAACCTCGCACTCAGTGACACTTACAGATTTAGAACCAAGTACTACCTACCATTTCAGAGTAAGATCAGTTGATGAAGTTTCAAGTATTACGTTTTCCGAAGATTATACATTTACAACGAGTGCGGGTACATCACCAATACATCTACCAATAGCCATCACCAATCTTATTATTGGCGCTGAAGATGCTACATCGGTATAACTTATTTGGCATGTCGAATCGATAAACACTGATCTTTCACAAAAATATGAACTCCGCTATAGTACCTCACCAATTACTGCAGAAAATATTGAAACCGCAACACGCACTCAAATGACGCCTATTTTTTATAGTGACTTAAGTCCAAGTGGAACAATGCGAGCATATATTGTTGCAGGTCTCAGTCCAAACACCACCTACTATTTTGCAATACGCTCTAAACATGAAAGCACTTCATATTCAAACATTTCAAATATAGTTCAAACTACAACGACTAAAAATACGAGTATCAATAATGAAAGTGCAGCGGAAATAGATGCTGAAAAATCAGAAAATACAAATCTTGGATTGGAGATTTCACCATCTGTTGTTTCCCAATATGGTAGTGGATCGAGTGGCGGCGGAGGCGGTGCAACCCTATCAAGTTTTGAACCAACGCTTCTCAAAGCTGAACCAGCAGATTCACAGATTATTCTCGAATGGAATAATCCTGGCGAATTAAATTTTGTTCGCACCATTATCATTAAAAAAGAAGGAGGCTATCCTACTTCACCACAAGATGGACAAACTCTCTACGAAGGTAGAGGAGAAACATTTACCGATACTAATCTTCAAAACAGTAAGACCTATTACTATACCGCCTATTCATATAACCACGACAAAATATATTCATCTCCTGTTAGAATTTCCCTTGCACCGAATGCTAACAATAGACAAATACAATTCAATGAAAGCGGAACGCTTGCTTCGTCTACACCGAATTTTCACTTCGTAAGAAATTTTAAGAAAGGTGACAAAGACATCGAGATAGAGCATCTCCAAGAACTTCTGGTTGCCGATAAAGATTCATACCCGGAAAAATATATAACCGGTTATTTTGGATCACTCACTGAAGCCGCTCTCAAACGTTTCCAAACAAAGCACGGATTACCACAAACCGGCTTCATAGATAATGCTACTCAGAAAAAATTAAATACTGTTTCAATCTCTGAAACAAAACTCAATATTCCGACAGACTATGTTGTTTTCAATACTGATCTCAAACGTGGCGATCAAGGAGATACTGTTAAATATCTCCAGCAATATCTCATCTATGAAGGTAGCTATATTGAAGCTATTATGAATGGTTATTTCGGCAACTATACGCATGCTGCAGTAAAGAAGTTCCAGTCAAAATATGGTATTACCCCCATATCAGGATTTGTTGGCTTTAAGACACGTCACAAAATGCAACAACTGGTTGGCCTATAACCACCTTGACAAACTATCAAATCTGTGCTAATATTGACTTTCATCGTAGGAATACGTTGAAACCTAACTCGGAGGTTTTCCGAGAAACCCTTGGGTTAAAGACCCAGAAAGTGAGCCCACTGTGAGCATTCCCCGCAATATTTCCCGCGGTTCCTTCCCCTCAATCGCCGAGGCCAAGAAGGCAGGATGGTTCAGCCGCCGCCACGAAACGTCCGCCGAGCACCATGCTGCTCAACTGGATCGTCACGATCGCGATGCGAACCGTGCCCTCATGGTCAAGGAGCACATCGAGTATAACAAGACGCTCTCGGTCGAGAGCAAGCTGAAGCGTGTGCGCAAGCACCGCTCCAACGTGGGTAACGGCGATGCAACCCGCGAGTACGAGCGTCTGATGGCGCTCGCAAAGAGCAGCAAGGCCGCCAAGTCCAGCTGACGGTTCACACCGTCTCGTCAAAAGCCCCCGCACATTCGTGTCGGGGGCTTTTTCAATATATTATTTTCTTACAACACCCTTATGCTTCGCGCCTTCATCATCCTGCAAATCCGTATTTAATTCTGATTTTGTTTTTACAATAGACTCATTCAATGCACTATCAGTTGCTTCAAAACGTGTTTCACCTAACAATACCGCAAATCTTCCAATATCATATTCTGTTGGCATAAGTGACACATCAAATTCCGCATTCACCTCTTCCACACTTTCCGGCATACGATTTAATATCCAACTTACTCGTCGATTTGTTTCATTATATGTCATGCTTCCTGCCGTAGTCGAACTTTTTGCTATCCACGATACATTTTTCGGCAGGATACTACTAACTACTAAATCTTTTATTTCATGCGCATGCTTCATCACATCCCATTCAATATGATATGTCGTACTTGATCCATACAGTGGTGGTAATGGCCCAGATCCTAATTGCACTCCTTCTTCAGCAAAATATCTCGCACGAGAAAAAATATCCGCATCACTCTTAAAAAGAAAATGCATAGGCGCCGTTGCAACCACGCGAGAAATTTTTGTATTACCCAGCCCCGCAATGCTTGCTTCTACAATCACTGAAAAACCAGGTGCACTTCCTGACGCTGTACCTATCGCAGGCACAGAAAAATCAATCGTACCTTCCGCTGAAGGTGCTAAACGATCTAATACACTTAATTTCTTTTTATCAAAAATAATATCTGGTAAGGTTGATGTTGAAATGGAAGATGTTGTACCTTCATATATTGTTTCTAATTTATTCCAATCAAGATATGGAAGTTTCGTTGAATCAAATTTTAATTTTAATACAACTCCGCGCAAATCTTCAGTCGATGCATTTTGATATCCCAAGGTAAAGTGTAATATATCTCCATACGCAATACTTCTATTTGCATCTGATCCATTCACCACAAGATTCAAATGTAAATCTCCACTTAAAACAATCATATGTGCATGCGCAACATGTATAGTTTGAAAAATTCCTATATCAGATTTGGTTCCTAATTCTGCGGCCCAATCAATATCACCTGAAGTTCCTGCGACATAGGTTCCGCTTATTGAAACTGTGGTAGAAGCACCCGCCCCCAAATCACCAATTGATTTTCGATATATGGTTCGCTCTATCTCCCCCGTATTCAATACAGAAGAAGTAGCGTCGACAATAAATTCTTTTGGAACCGTAAATCTCATCTCTACATTTTTCAACAACACAGACCCTGTATTCAAAACAGAATATGAAATTTTTACTTTATCTCCAGATAAAGCTTTTTCAGGTATATTTATTTTTCCTTGTATCACGGTATCCGTATATGTCACAACACGCGTAGATAAAGCTTCCAAATTTTTTGTATCAGTATTCAAATGATAGGTGCCAATTGCTTGTATAGAAGTCTGTTTTCCAAGTGAGCCTGTAAAAATACCTTTTACCGTTAAAGTCCCACGTGCACCTATGGCCATATATCCGATATTCCATTTTAATTCTTTTTGATTTACACGTGGGTCGCTGACTGTAACAGAAAATTCAGATGGAAAACTCACATGTATGTTCACATCACTTAATACATGCGAAGATGTATTTTTCCAATTTATAAAATATGTTGTCTCTGAACCTAATAAAACTTTTTCAGGACCCAAAATATTTAAAATTAATTCCGTGCTTTGTATATCGGCAGGATATAGTACTCTATATCCTGCAAAAATCGTCACCAATACCATAAGTACGGCACTACACAACATAAACAATATGGCCCCAATACGTGAAACATGATGTGTTTCAAATTTTCCGAGATCAGGCACAGCGCCTGTATCATCTTGAAAAATTTTATACAAACTTTCGTCTTTATTTATTTGCTTGTGCTTCTTCATGTGGGTGAAGTAAACTCGCAAGTACAATATCATGATCCCAAGCACCCGAATATCCAAAATATTCTGTAGATGTTACGCCACGTGTCCAAGAAATATCCCAATTTTTTGGAAAAGCTACTGTAGACTGGATAGTTCGGTCAGGCTTTCCCGGCTGGCTCGTTAATAATAAAACATATGCACCATGCGATGCAGACGCAGATTCAGGAGAAGCTTCCACTTTAGATAAAATATCCTTTGCTGTAAATGGGAGTGTATATGTTAATTCAATTTCCTGTGAATGCCCTGGATCTAATTGTACCCATCCACCAAAAACCGTACGATCACTTTCTACTGCAATCGTTGAACTCCCCGCACCTTCACTCGCCGTCTGTTCCACACGCATGATATCTGGATCTGATATTGTTGAATCATCTATTTTTTGAAACCATTTTGGTTCTGGTGTATTAAATCCAGATGCGGAAATCAATGTACTTCCCTTTGGAACATATACTCGCATATACCCTACATTGCGTACCCCTTGAAAAATTTCACCTTTATTCCCACGATGTATGCGAGTTATCTTCGCGGTATCAATAATAGATCCATCCTCATGCATATGCACCACGTGTTTCACATGCTCTTCAATAACTTTATCAGTTTTTTGTCCTGCAATATTTGCGTATACTATGGCAAGTGAATCCCCAACGGTTGATTTCAATCTATTACTCCATCCATACCTTTCTGCAAGCGCCTCTTCAGTATCACGCGTGAAATAAACCTGAATATCTTTCGTATCAAGTGACCTTACCACAATACCCGCCACCTGCACCCACTGTTCTTTTGTAAATGTTTTTGCCTTTTCCATTATTTTTTTCTGCAAATCACCAATTATTTTTTTCGGTGTATTCGCGATTATATCATAATCTAATTCAACTGCTTTTTGTGTTTCTTGTATAAAATTTTCTTCTGTAATGATTCTTCCATACTCCGGCATATCTATAGGACCAGTAACCGCTAATAATTTTTGAACCATATTTGCATTGATAGCAATCACACCATCAATCGTTGGTTCCCCTGAATTATTCCAAAACCATTCTATTTTTTTGGCTGCACTTGGAAAATCTGGATTCCAATTTGCATCTTGAAATTGCCAAGTTGACTGTACAAGTTGCAATGGTTTTGGAGGTGTCACACGCGCACGTAATTCACCCTGCAAATCATAGGTACCACCAGAAGGAATATTTATTTTTGTTATTTGACCTCTATCCATTGTTATTTCAGCAAATGATCCCATAAATCCACCTGTCGGTCGTAACTCTGTTTGATTTTGGAATATAAGCAAATAATTTCTCATCCCATCACGGCCCACCAAAACAGACGCAGCTGCAGCCAATGAAGAAAAATCAGAAAGCGCTGATTTAGATGCTTCTAACGTTAATTTTAATTGCCGCACTTTATCTGTAATATCATTTGGTATTGCTGTTTCATCTATAGTCATAACAGCATGTGTCGCATCATCAATAAGAACTAATGCATTTTCTGCATATGCATGTAATACATCTAACCTTTCATCCAAATGTCTATCTTTTTCACTTAAAACCTTATCTAATCCTGTCGCAAGTAAAGCGGCCGCTTGACTTGATTTATCCCCCGCTTCTAATAATGCGCGTGAACTACGATATGTACTTGGCATAGCGCTCGCAATTCCAATAGCAAGCGCATTCGCACCACTTAATATCGCATCCGCTTCTTGAAATCTAGATGATGCTTTTCGTAATGTATTTGCAATTTCAGGAATAGATTCTGCCGTTGAAGCGGCTGTAGCAGTTTGAACGCCCAAAAGACTTAGGTGCATTGCAATATTTTTTTGCTCAGCTATTTTTTTATATAAAGACAATGCATGAACTGGGAGTGTCGTAATTAATGCAAATACAGCAAACGCAATAGACGTACGAATAAAAGAAAAATGTGGAATTTCTTGTATAAGAACTACAGTGTCTGTATTCAGGTCAGGCGTACTAATAGGCAGTACTGCAACTCGTTTTGTTCTATATAAAATACTTGAAAGATGCGTCCACCATTCCTGAAGTCGTGAATGCAAACGATTCCTATATCCATATACTAATAGATAAGATTCTTCAAATGTCGCTGGAGTAAATTGTTCTAAAATAAATCTATGATCAATATCCTCATGATACAAATCCGAACTCATGGTGGAATATACTTCCACGGGTAATTCATTCGCTTCACCTGGATTCGAAAAAAAAGATGGATCAAAAAACTCTCGTTCAACCTTTTCTGTTTTTTTCGTCACTGCAACTGATCGTAATGACACAACAAATGCACTTCGCGGATGTTCACCAAAACGTATAGGTATATCCTGCTGTTTTATATTTTTTGGTTCGGTAACAAATAAAACTGCAGATGCGTGATCACGCACAGAAATTTCATCCTGCAGGATGCGGGTTTCAATGGGATTTGATAAAAAATTATTTTCAATATGCACTCGACGTGCCATACGTGTCATTCCACGCGGCGTAAACATAAGAGCGCCATCGCGTTCAATGACTTTTTCTAATTGAAATTCTAAGTCGATTCTCGTCATGAAAAATAGCCTTGGAGGGTAGCTTCAGCGGTTGCTTTCCACGAATGTCGACGCATGCAATCTTTACTTGCTATAAGTACCATTGCATGCGCGCGTTCGGGGTCACTCAAAACGCGATCTACGGCGGTAAGTATAGCATCAGAATCTCCCGCATGGAAGAAAAAAGCATTGTCAGGACCAATGACTTCGGGAAGTGATCCTGCATCAGATGCGATAATGGGTGTTCCATGTGCGAGTGCTTCTAGTGGCGGCAATCCAAAACCTTCATGCAAGGAAGGAAAAACAAATGCGGTTGCATGTGCATATAGTCGTGAAAGTGCTTTGTCGCCTATACGTCCAACAAAATCTATTCGCGTATCA
>JAHFIO010000045.1 GCA_023246325.1 Candidatus Uhrbacteria bacterium
CAGCAAGAACGGCAAAAAACCCAAACACTTTTACAAAAGAACGGAACTTCATGACTGTCCACTCCTATCGTTACGAGCATCGTCTAGCATTTGAGAACGTGTTGAAGAGTCGTATCCACCTGAATTAGTGGTGTCAGATGAGGAGCGGTAGTCATGAACAACTACAGTTTCATGTACCGGATGCGCGAAATAATCGAGCATCTGACCGAAGTACATACCTTCAAAAAAGCGATCCGATCCCTGGTTCACATATACGGGGGAGTTGTATCCTGCAGAACCAAAATTCGAATTCGAACTTGAACCAGACCTCGAACCAGAATATCTGGTTGCTCGCAAGTCTTGAATATACGAATCAGGAATAGTCTTTGCCTTGCTTTTCACAACTTGCGCGCGCGCTCTTTGCATGCTCGCAAGGTGGCTCGTCATTTCCAGGCGAGTCGCCTGATGTGTTGCGTTTTCCTGCTGAAGATCACGGATCTGCGCATCACCTGGTTCATCGCGAGTATCAAGATATGCTGCAAGTTTTACTCGAAGCTGATCAAGAACTCCTTGAGTGACATTCTCGAGTGCGGTTTTCAAATCCGTGTAGGATTTCATATCCGCTTTGAGTTCACTCATTTCCTTTTCGAGCATGGCCAAACTTTGGTTCAATGTCGCAACACCTGAAGACTGTGTTTCGTATTGATCAACCAAGGCTGCCCAATCAGCAACATTTGCCTTCGCCATTGCTAGATCTGCATCACGCCAATCTGTATAGAATTGGATATTGTACCAACGTGGTACATAGTCTTTGGTTTCGTATCCTGCCGAGATGAGGCGTTCAATATGCGGAATATTTTTCAGGTTTTCGAAAGGCTCTTTGACGAGATTGAGATCAGTTTTCACGACCTCCATCGCGACTGTGAGTCGTTCGATATTGCTTGTGTACTCGTCAGGATTAAACCGCACGCGGAGTTCACTGATTTGCTTTTGATACCCAGATTTATTTCTGAGCAGAGTCAGCGCAACCATTTTTTGCGAAACCGAATCTGGAAATTGCGTCTCTGCGCGCGCGAGGGTTGCAGATTCAAGATCGGGGAGCAGCTTTTCTGCAAGATCATGAATGCGCGATGTGCGAGCTTCGCGTTTTTGCTGCAAAGCAAGTTCGTTTGCACCGATGGTTTGCGTGATTTGCTGAAGACCTTGTTGCAAACCACTTGTTTGCGCATCAAGTTCGTTTAGAAATTCGTTTCGATTAGCCATGTGCGTATCCTCCTGTTTCGTTTTGGTTGTGAGCATCGCCATCCTCAAGTCGACTTTTGAAATATGAATTAAACCATGCTTCCATTTCTGGTTTTCCTGGTTTAAATTCAAGTGGTCTACCTGGGGGAGCGATAAGATCCGTATACGGGTTAAAGTTAAACTCTGCAAGTTCAAGGTAACGTAAGTAGTATTTGCGATTTACTAAATCTCCATGCCATAGATGCAAGATTTTTCCTGGAACAACTCCCAGTTTTCCTTGCACCGATGTATGAAATGAATCTGCCCATGCAAGCCAATCCTGCCAAGGCGCTTCACAACCAAACATGGATTTATGTATGCAGGGTGAATGCATATCATTCATGCTTGCATGAGCAATATAATGATCGGCTGCACCTGCAATCGCGAATTCGTATAGACCGTGTTTATCGAGGATGTCTTTTCTCGCTGCCCACACATATCCTGGATGACCATGGTCATGGTATTGACCTGATTTCAAAACATCCGGATTGTCGCATACCATTTTTGCAAATGAGGTGCACATATCTGTTTCATTTGAAATCAAATTATGATTTTGAGGAAGGCGATCACATGTTTCAAATAATTGCACTATAGGGGATTCATCAAGTGCGGACATGGTTTTTTTGGCCCAATTTGGATCCGTAAAAATAATATCGCAATCGGCCCAAACCACTCCTTTGCAGGATGCGGGTAGCCAAGGAATAGCAAGATTGATAAGCCTTTCCTTTTGCCAGAGCAGTGAAGATCCGCGCACTTTTATAATGTCTAATGCGTCTGGTAGATCATATGACTGATCGTTAAATGCGCATTCAACCGTGATGACAGGAATGCCAGATTCGTGCATAAGATGCATAAAAATGTCATAGTTTTGTCGACGAGTTTTATATCCCATGGGATTATAATAGGGGGTAATAACCCACAACCCAGGTGTATAGGTATATGTGTATGCATTCAGGTTCATGAAGTACCTCTCTGTATTGGTTTTATTGTCAAAATAGCGTAATGAACGTATCAGAAATTTAGTTGGATGTCAAGATAGCTCGTTCGAGTCTTTACTTTTGATGAAAATTATGTTAGCGTGATTTTGTACTTTCAAAATACATGAAGCAAAAAATTAAAAAATACAAAGGATGTGATACGTGGAAAAAAATCCTCGAATTGGCGTGCTCGCCGCACTTGGCGTTTGTGTGCTTTCGGGCATCGCAACTCCACTTGTCAGTTTTCTCAAAGTATTTCGAACCGAAGAAATGCTTATGGTGCGTGGATTATTCGCCATGGTCGCATCGCTTATCATCCTGCATTTTCGTGTGAAAAGACCTGGATGGAAATTGCTTGCCAGCGCATGTGTACTTGGTGCTGCAACATTTAGTTATTATCAAGCCGTGCGACATTGGGGAGTGAATCTCACCATGGTTGTGCTGACGACTGCACCAATTGTGAATTTTATTTTGCAGCGATTTCGCGGAGTGAGGGTGCAGGTTTCATCCATGATCGCTTTATTTTTCATTGTTATAGGTGCTGCATTTGCATTGCAACCTTGGCATGGAAATGTGAATATGCCCGGACTTATTTGGAGCTTTGCTTCCGTGGTTTTCACGGGGGTTGGTCTTGATTTTCTTGGTCAAACAAGTGGTGATGTTTTTAATCGCGTATTTTGGTTCGGTCTCATATATGCCGCGGCAGGATTTAGCATGTGCTATCTTGTGCATGGCCTGCCATTTGTTGACACGGATATGGAAGGAAAAGATATTTTTCTTTTAGCTATTTTCGGTGTTGCAAGTGCGGGCGTATATGTTGGAAATATTTATACATTTGATAATTTGCGACGAGATGTTGCTTCGGTTCTCAATGCATCATCTGTTGTGCCTATTATAGTTGGTGCATGGCTTGTAACAGGAGAGACTTTGGCATTTGATAGATTGTGTGGTGCTGGGCTTTCATTTGTTGCCGCAACTATTTTAAGTTATGTTGAATCGCAACATTCTGTATTGCCTGATGATGAAAACATCATAAAAAAATCTGATACGAATATAGACCATGATCCAGGTCCTTAATACGTGTAATCCTCTAGATCTCTAGAGGATTTTTTGTATAATATGGGGGGGGGTGTATACTACTTTATATAATAATTTAAATAATTTATTTTCTATGCTCTTTCAAAAACTTCTTAATGTAAAATCAGTAGTTATTGCCATATTAGTTTCTATCGTTTTAGGTTGTATGTATGCGCTATTTCAAATGTCAGTGAATCAGAAAGTATTATTGCAACAATTGCAAAGTATGAAAGCTGGCGCACAAGCAACTTCTACTCGTGCTCTCACTACTACAAGTACAGACTTTATAAAATCTAATCTTGTAACTACAGGGTATACGTTTGAAAATCAAACGAATATGGATGGAAGCGCTATATTCGGTTCTTTTCTTTTAGTATCGCCTACAAAGGAAAAGATTCTTATTCCAGATGCGGTGAGAATGACTTTGGGTCAAGATATTACGAATTTAACAAGCTTTGTAATGCCAACTGACGAAAAAGATTCACAAATTATATATATGTCGTCAGCAAAAAATATTGATGAAGCACAATCACGTATTGTAAATAAAGTGTATTCATATAATTTGAAATCATTAGAATTAAAAGAGTTATATTCACATCTTGACGAAAAAAATTCACCTATGAGCAATCAATTGGGTAGAGTAATGAGATTAGTTGGAAGAGATGGATCAAAAATTATTCTTATGGCTGATAGTCCGGATAATTCACCGGGGCCTTGTACGCGAGTCTGGTCAGACTATAAAGATAATATGTTTTATGTAGATGTTTCAGAAGTTCAAATGAGTTTAAAGTCATATAGCGTCCCACAATCTAAAGTTGATAAAGAAAAAGCTGATGCCGATGCATGTGCGTCAGAAATGAATAACCCACTTACAACGTCAATTGATGGAATGCCCGTTATTCCTGATACGACAGGATGGCATCAAGACGAACTTGTTCAATTTAAATTAGAACCAAATGGATCTGTGGTTAGCAAAGAAAAATATTTTAACGATGAAACTGTGAGTGTATTAAAGGCATCAACTGCTGATTGTGGGAATAAAGTATCAGATGAAAAATTAGAAAAAATTGTAAAAGCCTTTAAATCTACCGTAGTCACAAGATATACTTTCTTTACTTCAAGACAAGGCATTTCAGGGCATGATTATACTTTAACTATTTATCCAAATGCTGCACATTTTAAAAACATGAAAGAATTTAAAGAAATTTTTGATATATGTTATCCAGCGGGAAGTATGTACCCATTTAAATTAACTGATTCAAATCTTGCATTTACGAGTAGTTGTGGTTCAGGATATGCGCCTGAAGTTCCAGATGATGCATCTCGAGCTGCTCAAAGATGTGAAAGTTTTAAAGAAAAAGTTGAAGCATCGCTAAAGTTGAAATAATACATAAAAAAATGACCCATGTGGGTCATTTTTTAATCCTGCCGAATTATACTTCCACAATAATTGGAAGTATCATTGGTTGTCTTTGCGTTTTTTGAAATAAAAATCCTCCTAGTTCATCGCGAATTTTGTCTTTTAAATATGTTGCATTTGCGCCAGATCTCGGGTCATCATCTTTCAAAACATCCGCAACTTTGCGACGTGCTTGGCCGATTAATTCCATATGTTCTTTCATATACAGAAATCCACGACCAATAATGTCAGGTAAATTTAATAATTTTCCCGTACGTTCAGAAACAACTGCAATCACGACAACAATTCCATCATCTGCCAATTCTTTTCTATCACGTAAAATTAAATGATTTGTGTCTCCAACTGTAACGCCATCAACGAATACAAATTCTGTCATGATTTTTTTATTTGTAAGTTGTCCATTACGCGCAGTATCGAATTCCATTATTTGTCCATTATCTGCGATGAAAATATTCTCACGTGGGAATCCTGCCTTTACGGCAGCATTCGCATGCTCACACAAGAACGAATAATGACCTTCAATTGGAATAAGGTATTTTGGCTTTACCCATTTATGCATTTCAACTAAATCTTCTTGTTTTGCGTGGCCCCCGGCATGAACATCCATCATTTGATAATGTACTACTTTTGCACCTTCGCGATATAAAGTATCTTTTACACGTTGTACGGAGCGTTCATTTCCAGGAATAACGGAAGATGAAAATACGACGGTATCTCCTGGGTCAATATGTACAAAAGGATGTTCATGATTTGCGATGCGCATTAAAGCCGCACGCTCTTCACCTTGCGCACCCGTACAAATGACTGCAACTTTATTTGGTGGATAATTTTTGACTTGTTTGGATTCAATCATGGTTCCTTTTGCCATTTTCATATATCCAAGTTCTTGTGCGATCAAAATATTTGAACGCATGGAAAAACCTTCGACAGCAACTTTACGTCCCTGTCTTTCACAAGCCCAAATAATTTGTTGGATACGGGAAATCATTGAAGCAAAGGTACCGACAATAATTTTGCCTGTTGCATTTGCGATAATTTCATCAATATTTTTTTGAATTTCATGTTCACCAATTTGGCGGCCTGTAGCCGTTGCATTTGTAGAGTCGATCATGAGCGCAAGTACATTTTTTTCTCCTAATGCTTGAATTTTTTCTGTCTCTTGCACGGATTGCGCGTGTGATCCGGTTTCCAATTTGAAATCACCCGTATGTACGATAATGCCTGCAGGAGTTGTCACGATGATACCCATTGAATTTAACATTGAATGTGCAACACCAAAAAATTCAACTTTGAAAACACCGCATTGAATCACATCATTAAATTTTATAGTATGTAAATTTAATGGCCCAGCTTCTTTATGGTCTTCATGGCGTTTTTTTATAATCGCACATGTTAAATCTGTAGAATAAATTGGAGGATTGCCTAAACGTGGTGATAGATGTGAAATACCGCCGATATGATCATAGTGCGCATGTGTTATAAAAACACCACGAACATTTTTTTCTTTGCCTTTTAAATACGAAATATTTGGGATGATATAGTCAACTCCAGGCATGTCATCATCTGGAAACATTAAACCTAAATCAATTATGACAATATCATTTCCGTATTCTAATAAAGTCATATTGCGTCCAACTTCTTCATTTCCACCCACAACAATAACTTTTAATCTATTTTCACCTGTAGGTGTTTCTAATGCGTCTTTGTCTGATCCTGTTTTTAATTGTGGTTTATTTTTAAATGTGGTCATACGCGCGGGGCTAGAAAATGCGCCTCCTTGTCGTCCACGATTTTTAGATGCACCTGGTTTGTGGGTATGCTGTTTTCCACGTTCCGCATCTTGCCGAGGTTTTGGCATTTCTTCTTTTGCAAAACCTTGTTTTAAACTGAGATTTTTCACGTCAGGACGTTGCGGTATATGTGGTATATATGGCTTTGCGTCATGTTTGCCGTTTTTTGCTATAGCTTTTTGTATAATTGATGACATCGAAGAACTAGATCCTGCCGAAGATGGGGGAGGATTATTGGGTCGATTTGAACGAAAATATGGTTTTTGCGGACGCGGGCTACGTGGATATGAAGATCCGCCGTTGCTTGAAGGCGTCGGTATTTTTGGTATTTGTGCTTCCATAGGTGTTGACTAAACGTGGATATATTTCTATCCAACGCAAAAAATGATTATTGTTGATTTAAATTGATGTGATGTACCGCGTATGTGCAACAAATGCGGGTTTCACTACCATCGGAATGGGCGCTAGTATAGCGCCGACCTGCGATGAAAGTTAAACGAATTAATAGAAGCATACATTAAAACGCGCAAAAAGTCAAATTATAAAAAAGAGGGCTATAGA
>JAHFIO010000001.1 GCA_023246325.1 Candidatus Uhrbacteria bacterium
TATTGAGTATGAAAAAAAGTCATTTTCAGCTTTGGTTAAAAGATGATTCTGGGCAGGCATTATCTGAATATGGTCTTTTATTAGCTTTTATTGCCGTTGTAGCAATTGTCGCAGTAACGGCATTTGGTACACAGATAAAAGCTACGTTTAATAATTTGACCTCAAAAATGTCAGGAGCAGCCACGGTAACACCAACGCCATAATAAAAAAGGAAGCAGCTACCAAAAAGGTAGCTGCTTCCTTTTTTATTATCTAAATTGTATATCGTTCAATTTAATTACTCCGCGGGATTTTAAGACTATATCTTTTTTTATCGAGCTTATTTGTGTATCTGTGAGAACCGTACCTTCACGAAGAATAACAATAGATTGTGTTATATTCGTATTTCCAATTTCAATCGAGCTCATAATAGTGCTAACCTTTGCATCTATCAGTGTATTAGTATGGGTAAAACGATTTGTTTTGGTGAGGACTGCTATGAGTGAGCAGGTTTCAAATGAACAGCTGAGTTGTTGTGTATGTACGAAGATGGGTTGTTGTATCGCGCTCGTATGTGTTGGAGCTTCTATTTGATTTACTGCACCTTGGTTTACTTCTATTTCATTTTTCGTGACAGCAGGAGTTGATTCAGATTCTGATACCGCTTTATTTGAGAAAGTTGTAAATAAAATAATACCTATAATCAATATACCCGTTATAAGTATTACGCCTCCAACTATAGTTAATTCCTTTTTATTTAATCCAAAATGAGGGTCTATATTCATAGAATGAAATTATGGCATAAACTTAAAAAAATGTCAAATATATAAGAGCACTATCAATTTGTCTGCACTATATATATTATAAAACATATGGTTGAAAGTGATATTCTTAAAAATGTAAACGATGCTCAAATTCAAGCCATACTGCATGATGCAGGTCCACTTTTAATTGTTGCAGGAGCAGGAACTGGAAAAACAACGGTTTTGACACGAAGATATGTTCACATCCTGCAAGAAAAAAAGTTGAAAACGGAAAATATTTTAGCGCTCACATTTACCGAAAAGTCTGCCAATGAAATGGAGGACAGGGTATTGCAACAGTTACCAAATGGATCTTTTGATTTTTGGATCTCCACATTTCATTCTTTTTGTCAGCGCATTTTAGAACAATATGGTTTGGAGATCGGTTTACCAAATAGGTTTAAATTGATAAACGAGACAGATGCTTGGTTAATTTTAAAGCGACGTATTGAAGAATTACCATTAACATATTATAAGCCACTCGGAAATCCAACCAAGTTTTTATCTGCTTTGCAAAAACATATTTCGCGCGCAAAAGATGAAGGAGTTAGTCCAGAGATGTATGCGATATTTGCCAATCAAGTTGAGGATGCAGAAGAAAAAATACGTTTATCTGAAATTGCAGCATGCTATAAAAAATATCGTGATATCTTACGTGAAGAAGGTGCATTGGATTTTGGTGATCTCATTGTTGAAACGCTGCGTTTACTAAAAGAGCGTCCGCGTGTATTAAAAGAATTACAATGTAAATTTCAGTATATTCTTATAGATGAATTTCAAGATACAAATTGGGCTCAATATGAAATGTTAAAACTTCTTGCGGGCGAGAAAAAAAATATAACGGTTGTTGGTGACGATGATCAAGCAATATATAAGTTTCGAGGTGCATCACTCGCTAATATCCTGCAGTTTAGAGATGATTTTCCGGAATCGCGTACTGTAGCACTTACACAAAATTATAGATCGCATCAAGAAATTTTAAGTTGTGCATATGGATTTATTCAAAAAAATAATCCGAATCGTTTGGAGGTAAGATTACAAAATACAGGATTAAATAAATTACTTATATCTGCAAAGGGTATAGGTGGAGAAGTAGATGTTGTTTGGTTTAAAACACTTGAGGATGAGGCTGAGGGTGTAGCTATGCGCATTAAAGAAATAAAAGAATCAGATCAAACCGTTCACTGGAATGATTTTGCTATTTTATCTCGCTCAAATGCAGGATGTGAACCATTTATTGATGCACTGGATAGACATCATATTCCATTTCGCTTTATGGCATTACGAGGACTATATGCAAAACCACTTATTTTAGATATAATCGCTCTTTTCTCAATGTGTGATGGGTATGCGGAGTCGGTAAGTGTATGGCAGGCACTTCTTGCACCCTGTTTTCATATCACAACATTAGATATAGAGGGGTATATTGAATATGCGAGAAAAAAAACGAGCGGAAGTTTATGGAAAGCATTACAAAATTTTGATGATATAGAGTTCAACATCACTATAACAAAAGAAACCCAAGATAAAATTAAAAAATTTGTAGATACTATAAAAAACCTTCAGGTAACCGCATTGCGCGAACGGCCTATTAAAATTCTGCAAAGTACATTAAACGAAACAGGATATTTAAAATTGATTTTGAAAAAACCGGAGGCAGAGCGCATTGAACAGATCGGATATCTGAATGCATTTGCGAGTCGTATTAAACGATATGAACAAAATACTCATGCACCGACATTGAAGCATTTTATGGAAGAATTACGAGCAGAAATTGATAGCGGTGAAGAAGGCGCATTACAAACAGACTCTGATGCAGGTCCTGAATATGTTTCTGTAATGACGGTTCATGCGTCAAAAGGGCTGGAATTTAAACATGTGTATATTGTGAGTATGGTGGATCAAAAATTTCCTTCACGTACACGCACAGAAGAAATTCCCTTGCCAGATGGATTAATAAATGAACGACTAGAAAAAATAGGGGATGCGCATATTGAAGAAGAGCGTAGGCTATTGTATGTAGCAATGACACGTGCAAAAAATACACTGACATGTACAGGTGCAGATGCATACGGAGGTATTCGTAAAAAAAAGCCTTCCGTATTTTTGGAGGAAGCACAGTTAGATGTTCCCGTATCGGAAGAAGTTTCAGATACGGCAGGATTAGAAATTTCTCATGTGGAGCATCCTGCCGAGAAAGGAAAACTTTTCGTATATAATGTAAAACGGCGTTTTTCCTTTACACAATTGGCGGCATATAAAAAATGTCCAAAGCAATATCAGTTTGGTCATATATATAAAATTCCAATACTGGGAAATCATCAAAAAAATTTTGGTCAGTGCATACATACAACATTGCACCAACTCTTACAGCCCATATTGGAAACAGGTAGGGGCATAGTATCGGTCCCAGATGCGCTGATCATTTACGAAAAACAATGGAACGAATTTGATTCGTGGTATCCAAGTGAAGCTGAACGATTGAGATATTATACGGAAGGTCGCGAAGGAATAATCCGTTTTGTAGAGCAATGCCAAAAAGAGTTACCACGTGTTACATTTCTTGAACATGGATTTACGTGGCAACAGGATGAGCTATCCATAAAAGGATCTGTTGATCGTATAGATATATTGCCAGGCGGCGGTCATATCATTTATGATTATAAGACGGGAGCTTCAAAAGAATTAGTAGATTTAGGGCGTGATCAAAAAGAGCAGTTGTGGATTTATCAAATCGCTATGGAAGAAATGGGATTAGATATTCGCACATTATGTTATATCTATATACAAGATGGAAGTACGGCATATGTACCCATCCTGCAGGGAGAAAAGAAAGAAGAATTTAAAAGAGAATTAATTGAACGAATGAAACATATTTTACAAGATTCAAATTTTCTTGCGTCACCATCAACATTTGTGTGTACGTATTGCGATTTTAAAAATATTTGTGAATTTAGACGATTATAATATATGTCATTTTCTTCAATGCGGAATATTATGGCTCAAAAAATTCAGGGGACATCACACCTTTCTGCGGAATTTCGTATTGCGCGAGTTATTACAGCGTGGAATAGTATTTTGTGTAAAATGTGGGGTGAAGAAAAAGGGGGATTGGTACGCGTTGTATCCTTTCAGGAGGGAATATTAAAATTAGCTACATCAGTCCCAGCTGCGAAACAACAGTTGCACATTGAGTCATCTTGCCTCTTGAATGAAGTGAATCGACAATTGCATGCGCAAGTAGTAAAAAAAATTATTGTGATTAGTGATGGTTTTTGATATACTGTATACATGTCATTTGGTCAATATATAGCACTCATGATTAGTGCAACAAGTGTATCTTGGTTTGCTTGGTATATTGTTTTAACAAGCGTGAATCCGAATGAATCAGGCATATTAGGTTTTATTATTTTTTATATTTCACTTTGCGTTGCACTAATTGGTACATTAAGTGTACTAGAATTACTCATAAGAAAATCATTTTCACAATCCGTAGTAAAATTAACACAAGATGTACATACCTCATTTAGACATGGGATAATTTTGGCCTGTATTATTATTGGGTCTCTTATCTGTACGACACAAGGATATTTTTATTGGTGGACTATGTTTATTTTTTTTATCATTGCAGGAATGACAGAATATCTTTCATTGCTTATACAGCAAACAAAAAGATAGTTGCGGTAAATTGTCCCTATATGTAAGATAATTCCAGATATGAAATTAGGTTTTTTACGTAGATTTTCTCGTGATCTAGGCATAGATTTAGGCACAACGAATACCTTAATTTCCATGCAAGGAAAAGGTATTGTTATTCATGAACCATCTTGTGTAGCTGTTAATATGCGTACAGGGCAGGTTTTATCTGTTGGGGAAGAAGCGCGTACAATGATTGGTCGTTGTCCTGCGCATATACACGTGACTAATCCACTTGAACGTGGCATCATTGCAGATTTTGAGGTTACAGAAAAAATGCTTCGCTATTTTTTTGAAAAAATTCATCGTGATAAGAAATTTTTTTCACCACGTCCTCGCGTCGTTATGGCGGTACCGCTAGATGTAACCGAGGTGGAAAGAAAAGCGGTAGGGGATGCGGCTATTTCAGCAGGTGCTTCTGAGGTTTTTCTTATCGAATGTCCACTTGCTGCAGCGATGGGTATTGGATTACCTGTAAGCGACCCCATTGGATCAATGATTGTTGATCTTGGCGGAGGAACAACAGAAATTTCCGTCATTTCTTTAAATGGAATTGTAACATCAAAATCTATAGCTATCGCTGGTGATGAATTAAATAAAAATATTATTCAATATGCGCGTGATGTTTTTAATTTATTATTAGGAGAACGCGTAGCGGAAGAGGTGAAATTAAAAGCAGGATCAGCTACGCATTTAGAAAAAAGAATTGAAATAGAATTACGTGGACGAGATTTAGTTTCAGGACTTCCACGCGAAATTACTGTCAACGACGGACAAATTCGAGAAGCTATTTCGCGTTCTATCAAAGCAATAATTGATCATATTAAATCTATTCTTGAAATTACCCCTCCAGAACTCGTTGCGGATATTTATAAAAGCGGCATTGTATTAACGGGAGGTGGTTCATTATTACAGGGTATAGACCAAGCTATTTCAGAAGGAACAGGTTTACCTGTACGCATCGCTGATGATCCGTTGGCATCCGTTGTGAAGGGTTGCGCGATTGTATTACAAAGCGAGAAACTTTTAGCTGACATGACTGTTTCCGCAGCATCTTTGATGTCATAAGATCTCTTATGCAATTGCCTTGGATAAAACCGGTTATTGGTGCAGCTATACTCGCCATACTTCTTTTATTACATATTGTTGGATTTTTAATTCCTATAGAAAACGGTATTCGTACACTCGTATTACCTTTCGCACATGTAGGATCGCGTATTGGAAATCTATGGTCTATACCAGAAAATAAATCACAAATACAGCAATGTGAAGATAGACTATCTTTCGTCACGGTTGATTATATAAAACTACAAACACTGCAAGAAGAAAATAAAATGCTCCGTGAGAATGCAAAATTTTTAACAGATACTGGATATGCGGCTGTATCCGCACGTGTTATCGCTCGTTCATCTGATCTTTCTCGTGCGCATATTCTTATTGATCGTGGATCAGTTGATAAAGTCGAACTAGGCATGGCTGTTGTAAGTGGGAATGGAATATATGTAGGAAAAATTTCTTCATTGCGTGACCATGTATCAACCGTCACGCTTATAGCTGATCCGGATAGTCGCGTTGCAGCAGCACCTATAAGTGGAAATAAGTTATTTGGATTAGTGGTAGGAGAAGGAAGTGGGGTTGCGCGATTAACCCTTGTTCCACAATCCGATTCTCTACAAGTAAACGATATTATTGCCACAGCAGGTACAGAAGAAAAAATTCCACCAAATTTAGCCATTGCTATTGTAAATGAAGTAGAGGGTAAATCTACTGATCCATTTAAAACTGCATCACTTGAACCACTTGCACGACCTGAATCGTTACAATTTGTATCTGTACTTGTACCGTCAGTTTTGCGACCATAATATGCGTATTCGATATATACTTACTTCTATCGGTATCGGAAGTATCGTAGGGATATATGAATCTATCACGTGGACATTCGCTCCGCGTTTTTTCACTGGTTTACATCCTGCCTTAATAGGTATTACGCTCCTTATTGCATATGATAAGCCGGTCATTGCATATATTTTTGCAGGATGCATAGGAATCATTGCTGATATTTTTTATGTAGATGGATATACATTTTCATTTGGTATATATTTGTGCATTACATTTTTATTATACATATTATCCAAAAATATTTTTACAAACCATTCAGTATATGCAACCATCGCCCTTCTTTTTATCGGCAGAATTCTAGAGTATAAACATTTTTCGTGGCAAACCATTGTATACGATATTGGAATGAGTAGTATCCTGTTTATGACGGGAGTATATCTTCAAAAAAATAAAAAGAAAGGGGGAAGATATGGATCCATTTAAGTGGAAAGAAGAAGGGATGGGATTGCGTGTGAATATGAAACATAAAGAGCAGGTTCAATCCGAAACTCTTTTCGAAGAATCATATACCGCCATTAAAGAGCGACCTTTATTTTTAGGACATCCATTTCCAGATAAGAAATTTTTACTTTGGATGGGTATTTTTGGCTGTATGGTTATTGGACTTCTTACCCGTGCATTTTTTATGCAAATTGTTCGTGGAAATATATATGCTACACAAGCAGAAAACAATAGATTGCGTCATATTATTATTCCGGCGCGTCGTGGAATTGTACTTGATACATCTGGTATCGTTATAGCTGATAATTCCCTGTCATTTGATTTAATTATAACGCCTTGGTTATTACCGCATGCAATAAATGAAAGAAATGAAAGATTGGCAACGGTTTCACGATTAGCAGATGTAGAATTTTCAAGTTTGGCAAATGCGTGTGATACTGCGAAAGATCCAACGCAAGAAATTATTATAAAAAGAAATATTACATATGAACGCGCAATCGCACTTCAAATATTTTTAGGAAATGATGACGGTATTCGGGTAGATATCGGTAGTCGGCGGAATTATCCACTATCGAGTACTATAAAAAGTTTTTCACATATTTTAGGATATATAGGCATTATCTCTGAAGATGATTTGTTAACATATGCTACTGAAAATTATCGACGTATAGATCAAGTTGGAAAGACGGGTTTAGAAGCATCGTATGAAAGTGTATTACGAGGCACTCCAGGACAAACTATATATGAAGTCGATGCACATGGTCATATTACTCATATCGTAAGTGAAACGAAGGCAATTGAGGGTGAACCTGTGACTTTATCCATTTCTGCACATTTACAACAAATAACCGAAACTGCCTTGCGTGATCAAATAAAAATTGCGCATGCTTCAAGTGGAGTAGCAATCGCAATGGATCCGCGAGATGGTTCCTTGCTCGCACTTGTATCATGGCCATCATATGATAATAATAATTTTTCTGGAGGGGTTTCTTCTACAATATATTCTGCATTGTTAAACGACGCTGATCATCCATTGCTCCCACGTGCATGGGCAGGAATTTTTCCTGCAGGATCTACTATAAAGCCTCTATATGCAATCGCGGCTTTAGCAGAAAAAACTATCACTGAACATACAACCGTTAATTCCGTTGGCGGGATTCATATGGGATCCGTTTTTTTTCCCGATTGGAAAGCAGGGGGTCATGGTATTACTGATGTACGCAAAGCTATTGCTTGGTCAGTGAATACTTTCTTTTATTCAATTGGTGGAGGGTATGGAAATATCGTAGGTTTAGGCATAGATAGATTACAAAAATGGTTAGTGCGTTTTGGTATGGGTTCAAAAACTGGTTTAGACTTACCAGGCGAGCAGGCAGGATTTGTACCATCTTCAAAATGGAAAGAAGAAGTTCGTGGAGATCATTGGTATATAGGAGACACGTATAATTTATCAATTGGGCAAGGTGATTTATTGGTAACTCCACTACAAATCGCTCGTAATACTGCGACTATTGCGAATGGAGGATATATTGTTACTCCGCATACTGTATATAAAATAGGGGATCAGCACGTTAGTTTTCCGGAATCTACCTCTACCATTGCAGGATCAGATATTATAAAAATTGTTCGCGAAGGCATGCGTGGAACGGTTGCATATGGTTCTGGTCGTGCTTTGGCTAAGTTCCCCGTTGCTGTGGCAGGAAAAACTGGTACTGCACAATGGAATAAAAATCGTGCAAATCATGCTTGGTTTACAGCATTTTCACCATACGATAATCCTGAAATTGTGGTAACCGTATTAATAGAAGAGGGTGTAGAAGGCTCACGAAATGCTATTCCTGTAGCCCGCAAAATGTTAGATGCTTGGTATGCGAAAAGGCCCATACGACCATAGTATAGTAAAACTTGACATATTGCCGCATATTTCGCTATCCTGCATCATATGATGCGTGTCTTGAATGGCGCGCGTTTTAATTCGTTTATACTTAAGACTATGTCTGAAATAACCTATGTAACTCCAGAAGGACTTGAAAAAATCAAGGCTGAATTAGATATACTAAAAAATAAAACTCGTCGCGAACTTGCAAATCGCATAGAATATGCGAAAGGTTTGGGTGATTTATCTGAAAATGCAGAATATCATGAAGCAAAGGATGCGCTTGGTATGGCTGAAGGGCGTATACGTGAATTAGAAGAAATGTTGAAGAATATATCGGTAATAGAATCTTTAGCATCAGACATAATTCATATTGGTTCAACTTTTGATGCAGAGGCGAATGGTAAAAAACGCACGCTCAAAATTGTTGGTTCTAATGAAGCGGATCCTGTAGAAGGTCTTATTTCAAATGAATCACCATTAGGAAAAGCATTTCTAGGTCATACGAAGAATGATATGGTTGAAGTGCAAACACCTGGTGGCAATTTACGCTATACAGTTATTGACATTCGCTAATTAAATGTGTTAAGAATATTCAGTTCATTCAAATAGGAGGAAAAATGAAATCTGATACACATGCCCTTCAAGTTGCCGAGTTATACTCACACGGTGCTCATAAATATGGTGATTTTCATGGAGGATATCTGAATTTCGGATATTGGGATGATGGAAATGGCAATGTCATTCATGAATATACACAAGCTGCGCGTGAGCTTGTATTTCGTATTGGCATGCTCGCAGGTCTAAATGAAAGATCGTACGTTCTTGATGTGGCTTGTGGATATGGATCGCAGGATATTTATTTATATCATCTATTTGGTTGCCAAATAGATGCGCTTGATATTACGCCACAGCATATTCAGGCTGCACGTGAACGTATACAAAAAAATACGTGTGAAAAATATCTGCGCGCGCACGAAGGAACGGCTACAAACTTGACACGTTTCGTAGATTCATCTTTCACGCATGTTCTTTGTATCGAAGGTGTTGTACATTTCAATACACGTGAACGATTTCTGCGAGAAGCATATCGGGTACTAAAAACGAATGGGGTATTAACTATGGCAGATTATTGCCTGAAACGCCCACCTAAAAATATTGCTGAAGAATTTCTTTTGAGTATTCTTACAAAAATTTGGCATATACCGAAAATGAATTGTGTTGTACCAGAAGTGTATATTCAAAAATTGACACAAATCGGGTTTAATCAAATTCAGCTTGAATTGATTGGTGAAAAAACTATTCCAGGATACTGTTATGAAAACGAAAAACCTGAATGTCGCACTGCTTTACGTGCCATACGTGGAGTAAAAGGAGATTTTGGTGGTCGTATTATGGATAAAATGGTATTTATTGCGTTTCAAATGGGTCTCCTAGAATATATTCTCGTGCGTGCCGTGAAATAACACGGCTTTTTTTTATCCACAGGTTTGACTGCAAAATGCCCGCTCGGTATCTTGCACATATGCATGAAACAAAATTGAATCCTCTTGAAGAAGCGCATATACGAAACGAAAAACTTCAAAGTCTTATTGATGCGGGCATTGCTACGTATCCTGCCGCATCTCATCGAACATGCATGGTTGTAGATGCACGCACACATTTTGATGCGTGGACCGTGGAATTAAAAACTATCACACTTTGTGGACGCATTCTTACAATTCGTATCCATGGCGGATTGATATTTTTTAATGTGCAGGATGCGAGTGGGGCAATGCAAGGTTTATTAAAATTAGATACAATTGGTGAAGAACAATTTAATGTATTTCAAAATAAACTTGATCCTGCCGATTTTGTGCAAATCACTGGAACGCTTTTTATCACAAATCGCGGCGAACAAACCTTGCTTGTGTCCGAATGGACCTTGCTGGCAAAAGCATTGTTGCCACTACCAGATAAATTTCATGGTTTAAAAGATATTGAAACACGTTTCCGACAAAGAGAATTGGATTTAATTTCAAATCCTGACGTAAAAATAATTTTTAAAAAACGATCACGTATTATTCGTGCACTTAGGGCGGCACTTGACGCAGAGGGTTTTGAAGAAGTTGAAACACCTATGCTGCAAACAATTCCGGGCGGCACTTCAGCAAAACCATTTCTTACACATCATAATGCACTTGATATTGATATATATTTACGTATAGCACCAGAATTATTTTTAAAAAGATTAATTGTAGGAGGATTTGAAAAAATTTATGAACTTGGAAGAATTTTTCGAAATGAAGGTATTGATTGGTCACATAATCCAGAATTTACCGAATTAGAATTTTATTGGGCATACCAAGAATATCGGGGTCTCATGGTTTTTACGGAGCAGTTACTACAGAAAGTAATTCAAGATGTGAATGGGTCATTACACGTTACGTATAATGGCGATATTATCGATTTTACAGGGCCATGGCCTATAAAAAAATTTCGTGACGCTATACAAGAAAAAGTTTGTTTCGACATAGCGGGTATTGAACGCGAAAAATTAATTGGAGAAATGAAAAAATTGAAAATCGATTGTGACTATGTAGGCGCATCAATGGGAAAATTATTTGATGAATTATATAAAGAAGTAGTACGTAAGCCACAAGTACAACCGCTGTTTATTATTGATTATCCGATTGAAATGGAACCTCTTGCTAAACGTTGTGACGATGATCCACGTTTTGTTCAACGTTTTCAATTATTAGTTGGTGGAGGCATTGAACTCTGCAAAGCATATTCAGAATTAAATGACCCTATTGATCAATTGCATCGTTTCGAAGAACAGCAGGCTTTACGAGAAAAAGGGGATGATGAAGCGCAAATGATAGATGCACAATTCATCGCTGCACTTAAACACGGACTTCCCCCAACGGCAGGATTAGGCATGGGAATTGATCGTTTTGTGATGTTACTTACCGACGCTTCAAGTTTAAAGGAAGTTATACTTTTCCCCACCATGCGCCCACAAAACCCAGAAATATGATACTATTACCCTGTAGGCTGACTATATGAAAAAAATCGTCATGTGCTTTGGTACATTTGACCGCATACATGCAGGTCATGAGGATTATTTTCGACAAGCGAAAGAACTTGGAGATGAAGTTATCGTTGCTGTTTTTCGTGATGCAACCGTTGTTGAGATAAAAGGTGACTTGCCAATGAATAATGAAGGGGAGAGAGTTCGAAAATTAAATGAACATCCAATGGTTGATGAGGCGCGTCTAGATTATGCAAGTGATAAATACAGGATTATAGAAGAATGCAAACCTGATATTATTTGTTTAGGTTTTGATCAAGAAGCTTTTTCAGATAATATTGACGCAGAATTATCAAGGCGTGGTATATCTTGTAATGTTATAAGATGCCAAATGTATATTCCAGAAGCAACAAAAACGGGTAGAGATATGTACGATGATTCTTCATTCACTGAAGCGGAATATGAAGAAAAAGGTTTACCTATGTAGGGAGCGTTGCATGTATAGGAATACTATTGTATACATATATATATGTTAGATCCAAAATACATTAGAGAACATATTGAAGAGGTACGAATGAATTGTAAGCGTAGAAATGTACGTATTGATATTGATACATATATTGAATTAGATAAAAAACATTTGGCAATGATTCATATTGTAGAATCTATACGCGCCGAAAGAAATGCTGTTGCAGCAAAAATGCAAAACGCGAATCCTGACGAACGTGCGGTTTTTATTGCGCAAGGAAAAGAATTAAAAGAATCCCTTGCTTCTCAAGAAAATGAATTGGTTGCATGTGCAGTAGAGTGGAAAAATCTATTATTACAATTTCCAAACTTAACTCATCCGGATGTACCAGAAGGAAAAACCGATGATGAGAATACGGAGCTTCGTATTGTTGGAGAAATTAAAAAATTATCACAACCATTAGATCATATAGCTCTTTGTCAAAAATATGACCTAGTTGATTTTGAACGTGCAACAAAAGTTACAGGTTCAAAATTTTATTTTTTAAAAGGAAAACTTGCACGTTTAGAACAAGCGCTTATTTCATACACATTAGATTTGCTTGAACCGGAGGGGTATTTGGCAATCACAACACCCGATATAGCTAAAGATGATATTCTTGTAGGCGCAGGTTTCCAGCCACGTGGTCCAGAAACGCAAATTTATTCCATTGAAAATTCTGATATTTCATTAATAGGTACATCTGAAATTACTTTAGGTGGATATCATAAGGATGAAACTTTTTCTTGTGCTACACTTCCAATAAAATACGCAGGAATATCACATTGCTACCGTACGGAAGCTGGTAGTTATGGAAGAGAATCATACGGACTATATCGCGTGCATCAGTTTTCAAAAGTAGAAATGTTTATTGTGTGTACACCTGAACAAAGTGAAGCAATGCATTTAGAACTCCTACGATTGGAAGAACGAGTTTTTCAGCAGCTTGAAATTCCATATCGTGTTGTTGATATTTGTTCAGGTGATTTGGGAGGACCTGCATATCGTAAATATGATTTAGAAGCATGGATGTGGGGAAGAAATATGGGTAAAGGAGGATGGGGTGAAATCACCTCTACTTCAAATTGCACGGATTTTCAAGCGCGTCGCTTGAATATACGAGTTAAGGGAGATGATGGCGTATCACATTTTGTGCATACACTAAATGGTACGGCAATTTCGCTTGCACGTGCTTTGATAGCCATTTTAGAAAATCATCAACAAGAAGATGGGTCGATTCTTATACCACAAGTTTTAGTGCCGTACTGCGGTTTCAAGAAAATTGGATAAGAACATGTCATATCCAAAAAAAGCAAAAACTTGGGTAGAGATATCGCGCTCTGCGCTCATTTCTAATATACGTATTTTACAAAAGAAAATAGGGGATTGTACGTTTATGGCAGTTGTTAAATCTAATGCATATGGTCATGGTTTAATTGAAATTGCAAAAATAGTAGATAGGGCCGGTATACCTTGGTTTGGAGTAGATAATGTAGACGAGGGTATAGCTTTGCGTCGCGCGGGTATTCAAAAAAAAATTTTAGTACTCGGATATACTCCGAACAATAGACTAAATGATTGTATACAAAATGGCATATCTTTTGTTGTGTACAATATGAAGACCATACGAAAATTAAAATCTATCAAAACAACAAAAAAAATATTCGTTCATATACCTATTGAAACTGGCACAACGCGACAAGGTGTTGAAGGTGATGAATTACATGCGCTTGTGCAAGAAATTAAAAAAAATCCAAAAATAGTTATCGAAGGGGTTTCAACACATTATGCGAACATTGAAGATACACATGATACTGCATATGCCACTCAACAGCTAAAGCGATATCAAAATGCTCTTCAACAACTGAAGAGTCAGGGTATAAATCCTATATGGAAACATACAGCGGCTAGCGCTGCTGCAATTTTATTTCCTGAAACTTTATTTGATATGGCGCGAATAGGAATAGCTTTATATGGATTACGCTCATCAGAGCGTATTCAATTACCGTTAAAACGAGTTTTGACATGGAAAACAATCATAGCTCAAATTAAAGATGTAAAAAAAAATACACCGGTCAGTTATGGATTAACCGAGCGCGTATTACGGGATTCGCGCATAGCCGTAATTCCCATTGGATATTGGGACGGATTTGATAGAAAATTATCTAGTAAAGCATATGTCTCGATTCACGGAAAGCCATGTAAAATCATTGGACGTGTCTGTATGAATATGTGCATGGTTGATATAACGAATGTCCCACGTGCACGTGTAGATGATGTAGTCATTTTACCAACAGCAGATGAAATGGCGCATATCGTACAAACAATTAATTACGAGATAGTAACGAGAATCAATCCGCTTATACAAAAAATTATTGTACCTTAATATGCATATTGTACTTTTGTGTGGTGGCACATCTTCAGAAAGAGATATTTCATTACGTTCAGGAAAAAATATAGCCCTTGCTTTACGAAAAGCTGGATATGCTGTTGATGTACTTGATCCTGCAACAGATATTTCTCGATTAATTAAAAATAAAAACAAGTATACTGTTGCATTTTTAGCTTTACATGGTGTGGGTGGAGAGGATGGAAGCATGCAGGGATTACTTGAATCTATACATCTTCCCTATACAGGCTCTGGTATTTTAGCGTCAGCATTAGCAATGAATAAAGAATATGCAAAAAAAATATTCAGAGCGACACATCTTATAACCCCACCAAGCTATGAAAAACCAACGAATGCAGAAATGAAGAACGGCCTTGTCATAAAACCAGTGTCGGCAGGATCAAGTATTGGTGTACAAATAGTTTCACGAAGAAAAGATTTAACAGTGGCGATACAAAAAGCAAAAAAATCTGATATATATAAAAAATATATTATTGAAAAACAAATTCATGGAAGAGAACTAACCGTTGCCGTGCTTGGTAATACGCATCCTGTCGCACTTCCTGTGATAGAAATTAAATCTAAAAATACTTTTTTTGATTTAGCATCTAAATATGACCCAGCATTATGCGATGAAATATGTCCTGCGCATATACCAAAAAAAATTACGAAGCATGTACAAGAATTAGCCTGTCGTGCTCATAGAGCATTGGGATGCCGTGGATTTTCACGAACAGATATTATGTGGGAAACAAAAACAAATAGTGCATACATTCTAGAAACAAATACTTTGCCCGGTATGACGGAGGCATCTCTTATGCCTAAAGCAGCAAAAGCTGCTGGGTATACCTTTATTCAACTTATTGAAAAAATGATTGATCTTGCATGCGAACCTGTATGATACAAGATATAAAAAAATATGCTGGAAGTTTACGTCCTCAAGAACGAATACAAAAAAAAAGTTTTTGGATAGGTGGTGTTATTTTTATTCTAGCTATAAGCACATCCTGTCTTTGGTTTATTTTTGTATCTGGATTTTTTCGAATTACACAAATAGAAGTAAGCGGGATTTCTACAGAAAATAGGGGAGAAGTAGAGGACGCTGTATTTGCAACACTCGACACAAGCTCGTGGAAACCATGGGATAAAAGAAATATTTTTTATGCGCATACAGATCAACTTGCGGATAGCATTACAGAAAATATTTTTGCAGAAAAAGTATCGGTAGTAAAAGTATACCCTAATATTTTACGACTCGTAATAGTTCCGCGTCAAAGACGGGTAGTAATAGTAAGCAAGGGCCAACAATTATTAGTTGACACTCGCGGAATCGTATCTGAAGAGGCTGATGAAAGAACGGGTGCGTATATTGCAGGATTATTAACACAAAAATTTTTTGCTGATGCTGCACATGTGCCAGTACTTATAACTGAACTGCCTGAATCAGTTGCAAGTGGGTATCAAGTGACGGATACAGATCATGTGAAGCGGTGGATTTTAATATATAAGACCTTGGTTGATAGTCGTATGCAATTTCGTTATATGGCTATGGACACCTTAAATTCCCGTTTAGCGCGTTTAAAAGCTTTGGATGGAACGGATATTCTCATTGATATAGAACTACCACTTGAACCACAAATAGACACGTATGCAAAATTTTTTCAAAATAAAACAAAAGACGTTTTCATAAAAGAATACGTGGACGTTCGTGTTCCAGGTAAAATTTTTGTAAAGTAAATACTATATGTGACGTATAAGGTATATTGTACGACACTACAGTTATATCAGTACACTCAAGCTCATTCGCAAAACCCTATACCCTACTCCAAACATTTTGTTCTTTTTATACGCATATGCTATTTTATATTTACGTTCTTTTACAATGGAGTTTACAATGAGAAAACTTTCAGCAGATGCTAAAGAATTTTTTCGCTACCTTTTGTATACACTCGTGCTTTGTGCATTTGTTGCCATGGTTTTTAGCCTTCTGTCAGGATGCGGTGATGATCCAAATCCCGGCTCTTTGATTGATAACTCATATCCAACTCCCGGGGCTATTACCCTACCCATCAAGGACAATCCCGGGCATCATTCATATCTTGGTACAGCAGATAAAGCGTGCGCTTCCGCTGTGTGTAACGATCCAACACAGGGATCTCGAAATGTCAGCAATCCTGCCGAAATCACACTAAAATCACAGAAATAACGTAAACCAGACATAAGTCGGGTTTTTTCTTGACATTTTAACGTATTTCAGGTATGAATATTAAACGAAAGGATACGATTCAATGCGTAACAACATGCTACCCCTCTTGCTCTCCCTCGTTCTTCTCCCCTCCTGTATGCAGGATGTGGAGCCCCAAAAACCACCAGTGGCTATTGATGAGCCAAGTGCTGGTTCAAATACACCTCCAAACGGTGTCTACACGGGTCCAAATCCCACGAGTGGGAGCAGTGACCACTGTGAAAATGCCGTGTGCAATGAGTTTTCTATGGAAAATCTCTTTACTATTCAACCCGTCGACATCCCCCTTCCTGCTGAAGAGCAATAGCCTATAAAACTGGGCTATTTTTTATTTAGGCGAAATGGGAGCATACATATATAAATCAATCCAAGCTTTTATACTTGCCACCAAATCACGAACCCAAAAATACAGTATTCGTACATATGTTTGTCTATCAGCTATAACTCCAGATGCTTGTAACCCAAGTGTATTACAAATATATACTGCTCGTGCTATATGAAATCGTTGAGTAACGATTATAGCAGAATGCATGCCCTGTTCTTTGAGATGTTTACAACTTTCATATGTTCTATATCCTTCACCATCAATACGAATGGCGGTAGAAGTCACGCCTTGATGTAAAACAAACTGTTTCATCACTGAAATTTCATCTTGGTGATATCCACCATCATCACCGGTAAGGTATAAAATAGGCGCTAATTGTACATGCAGTAATTCAATACCTGTGAGCAATCTATCTTTCAGTGCATCCGAAGGATCTCCATCACTTTTTACGCTCGCACCAAGAATCATGATAACGTCAGCTTTCGGTATAATAGATATTTCATGAACTGTATGTATATTTTGTATATAATGCATTTGAACATCAATAATAATGCCTACACAAATTCCTAAAAAACAGAAACAGCAAAATATAAAGTAACGAAATAGAGATTTAAATTTCATGTGAGAAGTTTTCTATGGGTTTGTCCAATACTACTATATCTGAGATTGTACTCTCTCCAGTAACACGCAAAACATCTTTATCTATTTTCCCTAGTTCTTTTGAAGCTAGATTATATTGATTCACTGTTGTACCCAAATGTTTTCCTATACCAACAAAATGATCTTCGTATTTTTTTAAATGCCTCCCTAAATCACCAACTTGTTTTCGAATTTCTTTTGCCTGCTCTTCAATTTTAAGAGCGCGAAGTCCTTGTAAAACGGTTTGTAAATACGCTAAAAATGATGTTGGCGAAACAATAATCACATGATACTTCCCCGCTGCACGCTGGATAATATTTTCGCTATCATCAATAGAGGTACCTATTTTATTAATAAGGAGATCATAATATATTGCTTCATGTGGAATAAACATAAATGCGAAGTCCATAGTCCCCTCTTCTGGGCGTATGTATTTAGCGGTTTCTTTTACGCGTTCTTTTAAATCGTTGATAAATAATTTTTCAAATCTTTCTTTTTCGGTAGGATTCTTTTCCGTTACCAATCTATTATAATTCTCCAAACTAAACTTTGAATCAATGGGTACAATTTTATCTTTAATAAAAATAGCTGCGTCTACAATGACACCATCAGTAAATGCGTATTGCATTTTATACCCATCCGGCGGAAGTGCATTATGTAGCAATGCATCAAGATAGTATTCTCCAAGAATTCCTCGTTGTTTTGGATTTTTTAATATATCTTGCAATTGTTGTAATTGAGCGGTTATATCCAAGACCTGTTTATTTGTTTCTTCCATACGGGTCAATTTTTCTGTCACATCTCGTACTACATTTGTTGATTGCGCAAATTGCTGTCGCATAGCAGCATGCGCTTCCCCCATTCTTTCACCAAGACTTCTATTTAGTTCAGCCATTTGATTTTGTATGAGTGTAAAAGACTGTGTATCAGCTATACCTGATCCTGACTGGAGCGTGCGTATTTTAGCCATAACCCACATCAATGCTAAAATTGATAAAATGGCTAAAATAAGGGTTATTATTGGTAAATAAGATAGCATATTTGCTTTTTTTAGGTGGGCATGATATTTCACTACTATATTAACATTAACGTACTATGTCTACTATACATTTTGGCGGGTTCGGCGATACAAATGAGTTCGAGGATGAACCAGAGGATGAGTTAGCTTCACGCGGTATGCATATTGCTACCGATGATGAAGAAGAGGAAAAAGAAAAACTTCTTGTTGATGATGAAGAAGATGTTATAGTCGGTGTTGAAGATGAATTAGAAATTCCTCCTCTTGAAGCAGAAGAGGAAGAAGTTGTTGACCCTGAATTTAAAAACGGACTAGAAGAATTAGAAGAGATGGAGAAAACATATGTGGAAAGCACGGCGCTCGCTTTTGGAGGTGCTGATGAGGAAGAGATGTAATACTCTATTGACACACGGCACATTCTTCAGTGGCCACGTCTCGTTTTGTCGTAGCCATGGAAATATTTTCCGCATGAATTGGTGATGATGAACGCAAATAATACAGTGTTTTTACACCGCTTTTCCAAGCAAGCATATGTGTTTCGTGTAAATATTTTCCACTAATAGGAGTTTGAAAAAATACATTCAATGATTGTGACTGACATATATACGGCTGTCTATCTGCTGCCTGTTGTACAATTTCTCGCATATTCATTTCATATGCAGTGCGAAATACCTTCTTTTCATCTTCAGTCAATTCTGAAAGATGTTGTACCGATCCTTTGGCGGCAATGATACTTTTCCACATATCTTCTGTATTCGATCCCTTTATTTCTAACAATTTTTCTAAAAATGCATTTTTTACTAAGAAAGAGCCGGATAATGTTTTTTGTAGATACGCATTTCCTGCTATGGGCTCAATGCTTGGTGATGCTTGCCCACAAATAAATGCAGTTGACGCTGTGGGCTGAACAGATAATATATAGCTATTACGGCGCGTGCCACCGTCCAAAGGCAAACCTAATTCAACACCCAATTTTTCTGATGCTTCATATGCGTGTTTTTGAATATTCTGAAAAATTTCCTTGTTCACAAGGCGTGCCTGTAAACTTTCAAATGGAATCATTTTACTCATAAGATATCCATGGTAACCCATAACACCCAAGCCAATGGATCTCTCATGTTTTACCGAATGAATAGCTTTTTTAAATTCAATAGGATCAGCCATTTCACAAAATGTTTCCAAATTATTATCTAAAGCACGTACACAAAGATCTACCATCTCCGCAATACAATCTTTCCATTCATCATAATGTTCTAAATTTAAATTGCCTAAACAACATACCGCCGTACGCGTTTCATCAGTTGGTAAAACAATCTCAGTACATAAATTACTTTGTCGCACTAATAATCCTAATTTTTTATGATGTTCAGGACGTGCAGCATTTATTGTATCAAGAAAAATAATATATGGTTCACCAGTTTCTGCACGCATAGTAAGTAATCTTCTCCACATTTCTAGTGCATTCAGTTTTTTTGTCGGAGTTTTATAATGCGGATCAATCAGTTCATACTCTCTTCCCTCTTCTACCGCCCTCATAAATTCATCGGTAATAGCTACTCCATTATTAATATTCAAACACTTACGATCAGGATCTCCACCTGTTGGTTTACGCATTTCAAGAAAATCTTCAATATCAGGATGATCAATTCGCAAATATGCGGCAGCCGCACCACGACGCGTTGAATTACGCGATATAGCGATAGTTTCAGAGTCCATTATTTTCAAAAAAGGAATAACACCGGATGATTTTAAGCCACTAGATTGTAATGGTGAATTTTGACCGCGTAATTGCGACCAATCCGTGCCAATACCCCCACCATATTTTGCTAAAAATGCATTTTCTCTATATATATCAAATATTCCCTCTAGTGTATCTGGCACGGTATTTAAAAAGCAGGATATGGGTAAACCCTTGGTTGTTCCAATATTCATAAGTACAGGTGTGGCAGGAGTAAACCATAATTTACTCATATAGTCGTATAATTTTTGTGCCATTCTTGCATTTCCTCGACACATGCCTGTTGCCACACGTGCATAAAATGATTGTGGGTTTTCACAAACATCTCCATGCGCATCTTTCAAAAAATATCTATCACGCAAGTTTTCCAAACCAAAATATCCTAATCCTGTATTTCTTTTTTCATCCAATAGTATTGATTGTTGAATTTTTTTATCAACGGAATAATGCGGACAATCCCAAGAATGTTTATCTTTTGTTTTTTCAACAATATCTATCAAAAGTAAATCACGAGCTGCGACTAAATCATTTGCTGATAATGCATCAATGACGTTTGTGAAGTTTGTCATATGTGAGGAAATAAGGTTCGTTATTTATATTTTTTATTTGAAAGTTTTTAATTCCAATCAGCAACTATAGACCCTTTTGAATATTCTGTAGCTCTATTTTCAAAAAAGTTTGTGTGTTCTTTTGCATTCACCATGATATCAAGCCACCCCAAGGGATTCGTTCCGTTATATAATTTATCAAGACCAAGTTCAAATAATTTCCGATCTGCTATATATCGTATATATTGTTTTACCTGTGGGGCAGTTAAACCAGGAACATCTCCCATGGAAAAACACGTATCAATAAAAGCATCTTCTAATCGCACCATATCTCGACATGCTTGATACAATGTATCTCGTAAATCTTGAGTCCATATATGTCGGTTTTCTTTTACCAAATCACGAAATAATTCACATACACCTTGACTATGCAATGTTTCATCACGAATAGACCATGTGACAATTTGACCAACACCTTTTAATTTTCCCAATCTTGGGAAATTCATTAAAATAGCAAAACTAGAAAATAGACTCATTCCTTCCATAAATCCACCAAATACCGCAAGATTAATAGCAAGTTCTTCTACATTTCGTGCATCAAAACCACGTATATAATCATACTTACTTCTCATAGATTCAAATTCAAGAAATGCAGAATATTCTTTTTCCGGTAATCCCAATGTGTCATTTAAAAATGAATATGCCCACACATGAATTCCCTCCATAGCAGCAAATGCCGATAACATCATCTTAATTTCAGGTTTTGGAAAGGCGGGAATTAAACGTGAATTATAATTATTGTTCACTTCAATATCTCCTTGCGTAAAAAAACGTAAAATTTGTGTAATCAAACTTATTTCACTTTGTGATAAATTAAATCGGTAATCAGAAATATCATTCTCCATAGGAATTTCCGTTGGCATCCAATGAGCTTGATTTTGTTTTTGAAAATATTCAAAATATTTTGGATATTCAAAAGGTCTATAGAACGGCCTATGTGTTAATAAGGGACTTGCACCAATGAGCAAACTCATATTTAAATAATTGCTCCCTGTCGATCATTTTGGACATCATTCCCTAAAGTATCTGGCATTCCTGGGTCTCCATGAACACCTAAAGCATGCCTATCTTCTGAAGTTAAAAACTTTAAAGATAACCAACGAAAAATATAATCAACAATAGATGATGCTTGAGGTATATTTGGATTTTTTGTTGCTCCCGCAGGATCAAATTTCATATGTGCATACTTTGCGACTAAGATTTTTAATGGCATGCCATATTGCAATGCCAAAGAAATTGATACAGCGAATGCATCTACTATGCCACTAATAGCACCGGATTCACGTCCCATACGTAAAAATATTTCTCCGGGCGCGCCATCTTCATATAAACCTACGGTTATATACCCTTGATGATTCGCAATTTCAAATTTATGAGTTATAGATCGTCTTTCGTCTGGCAATCGTCGTCTACGCGCTGTATAGAGATCAGAACTGGATTGTGGAAGTGGAAGTGTCATATGTTTTTTTATTAAAATAAAATATATAGAAAAATTCTATTGTATGAAAATCGTTTGCTCTTTCAAATTTTAGGAAATCTTCGAAAGCTTGCGTGCGAACGATGCTCTCGTAGTATAGAACGACTGTTTCAGAACTTCATAGACCACAATATATAGTGGTATAATACAGATTATACCACAAGTTATAGTGTTTACGAAAACTCCTGGGGATATCTTTTCTTTATGGCTTTTTATAAGCCTAAAGAAAGATTTAGCATGGGTTTTTGTTCTGCGCTCGGTGCAACAATCGGCAAAGGAACAGATTTTTTTCCGCCTGTTCTATCAAAATAATTAACCTCATGTACATTCAATGCATGCTCATATACATCACGCGTAATTTTTACATCCTGCAAACAATAATCGCGTAATTTTTCTATTTCTCCTGTACGCCAAAATTCTACCGCTTTTAATCCATCGCCACTTTTTCCAATACCAAGTGTTGCCTGTGCTACATCATCTAGCTTTACACGAAAGCCAATGCGTTTTTCAATTTCTTTCATGATGTCTACAGTAGGAATCTGTAATAAATCTCCTGAATAATATCTTTGCATACACGGATAATCAAATCCAAATAAATTATATCCAATGACTCGATCCGCACGTTCCAAACGTGGCCATAATTTTGGTAAATCTGCTTCTAAAAAAGTTTCAAAAGTGTCTGTTTCATAAAAATAACACCCGATAAGCGATATTGATAATAGTGCGGGATCATACTTCCCTACATCTTGAAATGTATTTTGTGTTTCAATGTCTAATACAACTTCTTTTCGTTTGGTCATAGTCCATCATATATATCACGGCAGGATAAAAAAAAGAAGAGAAATATTTCTCTTCTTTTTTATTATGCATTACGCTTTCTTTCATAATCCTTCAAATACAGTTTACGCATACGTATAGATTTTGGTGTAACTTCAACAAGTTCATCATCACCTATATACTCTAATGCTTCTTCCAATCCCATATGACGCGGTGTATCCAATCCTTCAGAAACACCATCACCCTTAGAACGCATATTAGATAATTTTTTCTCCTTACACACATTTACAATTAAATCTTCCGGTTTTGCATTTTGCCCTATAACCATTCCTTCGTATACCTCTAATCCTGGTTTAATAAATAATTGTCCGCGTTCTTGCGCTGCAGTCATACCATAACTATTTGTAATACCATTTTCATGCACGATCAAAGATCCATGTGGTATACCCGCTATTTCTCCAATATGTGGTTTATATCCCAAAAATAATGAATTAATTATCCCCTGTCCACGTGTATCCATCATAAATTCATTTCGGTATCCAATTAAACCACGTGTAGGTATTACAAATTCTAAAATTGCGGACCCGGTATCTCCCACACGCATATCCTTTAATTCCCCTTTACGTAAACCCATTTTTTGTATGACGGTTCCTGCCATATTTTCAGGCACTTCAGCTGAAACCTCTTCAAATGGCTCACTCTTTACTCCGTCCACATCTTTCATAATCACTTGTGGACGACTCACTTGTAATTCAAAACCTTCACGACGCATATTTTCAATCAAAATAGACAAATGTAATTCTCCGCGCCCACTTACAATATATGCCTCAGAAGTTGTTCCAGCAGCAACTTTTAAAGCAACATCATTTTGTAATTCACGATCTAAGCGTTCTTTAATATTTCGCGTGGTTGTATATTGTCCTTCTTTTCCAGCGAATGGTGATGTATTTACGCCAAATGTCATCTTCACCGTAGGTTCTTCAATCTTCATAACAGGCAAAGCGTCAGGATGTGCCGTATCCGCGATTGTTTCACCAATATTTATACCTTCAATACCGCTAAACGCAACAATTTCTCCTGTTGGTGCTTCAGAAACTTCAACTTTTTTCATACCATCAAAAACAAAAATATTTGATATTTTTGCAGGAGCCACTTTTCCATCACGATTAATCCATGCAACCGGTCCCGCCTTAAATGTTCCACGAACAACTCGTCCTATAGCCATCTTCCCTTTATAATTATCATAACTTACATTTGCAACTGAAACTTGTAATGCTCCATCGGAATCTAATTTTGGTGCAGGAATATTTTGAATAACCGATTCAAACAAAGGAATGATATTTGTCATTTTACTCAAATCCGCATCTAATCCTGCCTTAGCTTGTTTGGCGGAAGCATATACAACGGGAAAGTCTGTTTGTAAATCCGACGCACCCAAGGCTACAAATAAATCAAACGTTTGATTTAAAACCCATTCAGGTCGCGCATCTGGTTTATCAATTTTATTTATAACAACAATAATGCGATGTCCTGCCGCGATTGCTTTTTTCAAAACAAAACGTGTTTGAGGCATTGGACCTTCTTTTGCATCAACAAGCAATAAAGCACCATCCACCAAGTTCATGATACGTTCAACTTCACCACCAAAATCTGCGTGACCAGGCGTATCCACAATATTTATTTTAACATTGTTATAGGTCACAGCTGCGTTCTTCGCAAGAATAGTAATACCACGTTCACGCTCGAGTGGATTCGAATCCATAATAGTATCCCCTTCCAAACCCTTTTCACGAAAAGTTTCACTTTGTTTTAACAAAGCATCCACCAGAGTTGTTTTTCCGTGATCAACGTGTGCAATTATTGCTATATTTCTCATTTCCATAGACGCGAACTATAGCGAAAACTTGGTTTTTTGTCAAGTCGACAATAGATACGCAAATATAAAAAAACCCACCTATTGGTGAGTTATTTCTTCGTGCAGTCGAGATACACTACAGTAATATCTTGTACGTTCATATGCGGGTTATTTTCTACAACACGGAAAAGAATATCGTGTATATCTTCTACAGTCATTGCTTGATCCATAAGTGCCTCAATTTGAAAACGAATAACTGCCAACTGTTCATCCAGTTTTTTTGCACGTCGTTTTTCTAAAAAAGTGCGTATCATGTAATATATTTTTCCTTCGGTGGAAACCCTTGTGGTTTTTCATATTGCCCACCTTCAAGTTCTGGACGAATACGAGATTGTATATATCCAACACCCGCAAGAACGGAAATTACAATCAAAATAAGTGCAAGACAAATAACGATGACAACCATTGGCAAAGATTCACGAAATTCAGGATTTGTTTTCATCCTGCCTCGTTTTTTCTCTAGATATAGCTTCTAGATCTTTAATAAAGGTCTCTATATTATTTGCGATTTTAGATTCACCTTCAAGCTCATTAAAATCGCGTGCACCACATTTGGAACAAAAAATCGCAATACGTTTACGATGTTTTATTCCCAGATCTTTTGCACCTACTTTAGGCGGTGTAGAAACCTGTTGGTGCAATTCAATCAATGACCCCTTGCAATATCCGCACTGATTAATCAAATATTGCACTTGAATATTGTGCACTTTTAATCGTTGTACATATGGATGACGAGCTTTTCTTTCGCGTATAAGCAAATGAATGAGCCAGTACCCAGACCAAATTGTTGCTATGAACAAACTAATGCACACAAGCGTTATACTTTCCATGTTATATCTCCGTTTTTTTTCTGTGCAAAATAGATATGCTATTTTGATACGTATATTGCACAATATACTTTTGCGTTAATTCAAACAAAGTTGGTCCCGGTGTATTATCCACGGTATTCCCACAATTCGCACAACGTAAAATCATTCCGCGAAAATGAATTCTTTGTCGCGTCATATCACATTCAAGCGACATGGCTATCCCTTTTTTACAAGATAAACATGCACCTTCTTCACCAACAACAGGCTCAGTTATAACTCCATGTGATTCTAACATATGTCGTATGGCGCAAATGCGTGCGTCTTGATCCCACAATGTCAGAATGATGCTACGAAAAATCGCTTGCTTCATAATTTCTGCTGGATTCATAAATCCACCGAGTATAGGAAGTGCCAGACACAGAAAAATCCATGTACAAGCACCGCCAAATGTCGTGGTCAACCACACCCATTCATGACTTTCGTAATTGATATGCATATGTCCTCCTTGTCAAAAGTACAACCTATTTATACGGCAGGATGAAGAAAAAGTCAAAATCAACTATTATTATTTTTTTGTGCTCCAAAATGTTTTTGCAGTATCCATAAATTCCGGATATCCTTTCACATCTCTCATCCATACCCACCACTCAATCCCCCAAAAATCTATAGTATGTATTCCCATACGAGAAGCATAATCAAAATTTTGTTTCATTTGAACTATACTCATAGACAAGATTTGATCAGCAATAGGTGTATTTGGCAGAGACGTATTACTCCATGGTTCCATTTGGAATTCACTTACATATATTTCAGGTATACCAAATATCCTGCCGAGTATAGCTTTACGCATATAAAAATATGGTGGCAAAAACCAATAATGCAGATTTGTATTTCCTAATAATGGATTTCGTACCGTCCGATATACGCTTATACCTAATCTATCAACAAATGCTCCAACCGTCACCCAAGATGATAGCTCGCCTGAATCCGTTGTTGATATAGGTCTCGTTGGATCTAGCCCACGAGCAAAAGCTGTTTCTTTTTGTAAAAATAAATAATCTGGTTTTGGACAATCACCATAATAAAAATGTGGCTCGTTCTCTATTTGCCATCCTACAATTGTTGAATTTCCACGATAATGCGTAATAACCGCTTCTATAAAATGTACGGTTTCAATTTTTTGTTCATCACGAGATAATTTTTTCCACCACTCCGGACTCCAACACTCAGGCCATCTTGGCATTTTTTCACCGACACCTAAAATCACCTGTCCATGCCTTTTCCCTATTTCTGAAATAATATAATCTAAATCTTCCCAATGTCTTTCTCCACGAATAGGTTCTATAATACTTCTATATGCCGCAATTCTAAATCTACGTATACCAATCTCATCTAATGCAACTTGCAAAACATGATCTGAGTTTAATCCAAGCTCTTCCGCATATGGTTTACTAAATGTCACCCCATATTCTACACCAACAGTTTTCGATGACCATCCTACAAATAAAAAAGCTAAAATACTACTCACTATCAAACCAATACAACCACATACAAATTTAAAAAAAGTATGTCGTGAAAATGTCATACAATCAAATACAATCCTGCTGCTGTAAATAAGAGTGCAATACCTTTTATAAATAAGGTCTCACGCGTTACTTCTTCACCTAATAACATTTTCGCACGTTTGCGTAATATGAGTCCTATGATAACTAAAAATGCATACTGAACAGCCTGCAATGCATTTACTATTGACGCGCTTCCTGCAGAAGTCCCCCATTGAACCGTGATAGTTCCAATCGAACCACAAACCTGTCCGACAAATAATATAATCGAAGCACTTTTTAAAGATTTTTTTGGAGTATGCGACGACGTATACATTCCCAAAACTTCGGCACCAGCCTTACGATCTATAATACAAAGAATAATAATCCCCGTTATACAAGAACTGATACGAGCCACAATAAATCCACTTAAAAATCCAACTTCAGTGAATGTATATTTTATTGTAACGGACGATAGTGCAAATAAAATTGCAGACATTATCCCGAGCATAATCGCTTGGTAGGTTGGTTTACCAGACGAGCCACCACGAGTAAAAAGAAAGGTAGAAATACATAAAAGTCCAATGCCAACAAATGTTTTTATACCCAATCGTTCTTCTAGCAGCACATATGAAAATAGTATTGTTATAATAGGAATAAGTGATCCAACGATTGGCACTATTCTACTTGCCTCACCTCGCGACAATGCAGCAAAAAAACTCCATAATCCAAATACAAAAGTTACCCCACTTATAATTCCAAACAATAGTATAATGCCTTTCGGCCATATATGTACCCATGGAATTGCAACCAAAACAACTATAGACATGGTGCCAACAATTCCCGCATACGTTGCACTACGTTTGAATGAAGATTTCAATAAACTTTTATCAATAATAAATGCAATGCCATTAAGAATATGTCCAATAATTGTTATGAAAATCCAACTCATATCACATTTCAATTGATTGTCCTACACGTGGAACATCCGCCTGTATTCCTAGTTCATCGAAAATTTCCGTTGCTAAAGCAGCTGACGCATCTTCTTCACCATGCGTACAATATACCTGTTTTGGCGCGTGTACTGCACTCGAAATCCACTTTAATAATTGTTTTTGATCTGCATGCGCACTATATGCACCTATTGAAGCGATTTTTGCTTTTACATCTATTCGTTCACCTAAAACCTCTACGCGCTTTTCTCCTGTATATAATTTTCTTCCTAAAGTTCCGCTTGCTTGATAACCAATAATTAAAACTGTTGTTGATGAAGAACCTAAATATCTCACCAAATGATGCAGGATGCGGCCCGCATTCATCATTCCTGATCCAGCTATAATTACTTTCGGTTTTGGAGAAGAATTAATTAATTTAGAATCTTCACGATTTAACGTAGTTTTTAATCCAGGGAACGTAAAAATATCATCACCGGAAGAAATAAGTTTCAAAGTTGCCGTATTATAATATTGTGGGTAGTCCGCCATAATGGCACTTGCCTTTATAGCAAGAGGGCTATCTAAAAAAATATCAATAGGGGGGATAATTCTATTTTCAACTAATGCATTTAATTCATACAATAATAATTGCGTTCGTTCAATGGCAAATGCAGGAATAAGTAAAACACCTTTTTTCTTTACCGTGTCTGTAATAGCATCGTGCAATGTATTCGACCGTTCATGCAATGCTTCATGAACACGATTTCCATATGTAGATTCAATAACAAGCGCATCCTGTTCTGCCAGCTGTGCCGTTGGTTGCAAAATTGGATCATTAATATTTCCTAAATCTCCACTAAACGCAATACGAGCACCACCTTTTTCTTGAATTTCAATAAATGCACTTCCCAATATATGCCCAGCATCACGAAAACGAACTGTGAAATCTGAAAATGAAATAATTTTTGAGTATTCAACAGGTATAAATAATTTCATAGCTTTTTCTACATCTGCTAATTCATACAATTTTGGTCGCATGTCGCGCTTTTTTTCAATTTCCATAATATGCTCTGCATCCTGCATCACAATTTCTGCAAGGCGCATGGTGGGTGCGGTACAATATATTTTTCCTGTAAATCCAAGTTGAACTAATTTTGGAATACGTCCTACATGATCTAAATGCGCATGCGAAACAAATAAGGCATCAATTGTTTTTGGATCGTAGGGAAAATCAGAAAAATTTTTCGCATCAGAAAATGCAGATCCCTGAAACATCCCGCAGTCAACCAAGACGCGTGATTTTTTTGTTTCAATGAGATAGTTAGAACCTGTAACAGTTCGTGTTGCTCCATAGAATGTTATATGCATATTGCAAGACGATTGTAGCATGATATACTTCGTTCATACATATATGAACAAAAAATATTTTGCGCTCATTTTCCTTTTTCTTTTGGGTGCAGGATGCAACCCAATACCAGAAAAACCAAAAACCGTGTCTACACCTATAGCACCGCGCCTGCAAAATGCATTAATACCTGATACGACAAATATGCCCATAGATCCTGACTTCACGGCGGGATCAGAATATATGCAAGAAACACCAGAAAGATATGAGGATTTACATGGAAAAAAACCATTTCTTATGTATTTCTATGCGGACTGGTGTCCAGAATGTAGAAAAGAGCATCCTGCATTACGAGCTTTATATGATACAAAAAAAATAGGCATGCCAATATTGCGCGTAAACTATAAAGATAACCAAGTTACCGATGAAGGTGTTGAATGGGCGAAACAATATGGCATAGTCACACAACATACATTTATTATTTTAGATGCTTCAGGTAAGGAAATTGGAAGACATATTGGACCCATTGATGAAAAAGGAATTCGTGAACTGATGGGAAAAATATAGTAGACATCTGCATACATATCCTGCATACTATATATCTAATTTATAATAATATTTTTTTATATGCTCGGAATGAAAAATGGTCATTGTATGGTGTGTGCGAATGGTGCATGTGATGCAAAAAAATGTGTATG
>JAHFIO010000046.1 GCA_023246325.1 Candidatus Uhrbacteria bacterium
ATCTTCAGATAAAACTTCAGCGCGGTGTACGGCTGAATCAACTTCTGTGGATACATGAAGATTTCCATAGCGTTTTTTTAGAAATGATGGACCGAGAAAAGGATTTTCGGAGGGGGGCATGGGTGTATATTATACGGGATGCAGATTTATATCAAAACGAAGCAGCTACAAAAAGGAAGCAGCTTCCTTTTTTATTTCCCCAATGCCAAAGCAAAACCATATATACGCTGCACACCCGCCTCACGCAAAACACGTGCTGCTTCTGACATGGTAGAACCAGATGTAATAATATCATCAATAAGCAAAATGGATTCTGGTATTGTTAACACATCACGAACACAAAACATATTTCGTACATTTGCTATACGCTCAGCGTCCTTGTGAATTGTCGCTTGAGCGATTGCCGTATCCTGCCGTATTAATATATGCGCACTCTGTGCATATGGTGCAATGAACAACTGTAGCACATGCGCCAATAATTCCGCTTGATCAAATCCCCTTTCGCGAATACGACGTGGCGTTGTGATGAGAGGTTGTATATACAGATTCATTTCATTTTTCCATGGAAAATCAGCATGTATATACATCTCAGAAACAGCGGAAACAATATCAGGCAACACACATGACCCACCAAAATATTTCAAACGATGAATAACATTTCTTAATTTCGGGTCATGATAAAATCCCATACACATCACTCCATCTAATGCAGGCAGCGGGCGTATATCAAAACGTTTTGCGATTTCTATATGCGAACGACATTTTCTACACCACCACTCTCCATATGCACCACAAATAACACATTGCGTAGGAAAAAATATTTCTCGAAATGTCTCTCTATATTTTTGCAAATCTTGCATTATATACAGCTACCGTATATTAAAAGATATTGCAATTGTGGATAATTATTTCCAAGTAAAACTATCTAGCAAATACGATCCATTGACCTGTTTACTCATTTTCATTGTTATAATCGATTGAATAGTTTTTGTAATAAACTCAGGTTTACCCGCATCTTCTGCGGTCAATACATCCATGGATATAGTGATACTATCATCACCGTATACGCCTACATCAGTTTTCGCGGTAACGGCTTTTGATGTCATGCCAAAAACAATCGAGGCAGGATGTAAAGTTTGCATATTTTTACGCGCAGCTTGCAATGCCACTCTTCCATTTGACGTTGCATCTATTTTTACATCTTCATATCCTAAAAATCCATTCCCCGATGTTCCAGTTCCCATACGTTCTGCTAAACCGCGCGCAAAATTCTGTAATGCGAGCATACCACTACTTACCGTTGGTTTAGACGAGGTTGCCGGTATAACTATAGGGGCTTCATATGTTCTTTTTCCAAATCCTTCCTCAGCAGGATTACTTGCAGGAAGTGGAGGCGGTTGCAAAGTTTTTTGCTGATGTAATAACGGACTAAGCAATAACCATAATCCTAAAACTAATAGGATAAGACCGATGAGAAGTACGATGGCGAATTTAGTTCTTTTTTGCATATTAGTATATTATCCACCTTTTTCTTCCGCTAATTTTTCTTCAAACTTTTTCTTTGCTGCTTCGATTTTTAATAATTGATTTGGATCGGTTGTAACAATTTGATCTTCAGAATATGAGGCAACAACACGAATAGCTGCGTGCTTTTGTCCTGCAAAGAAAATACCCTCACCTGGACCTGATTCTAATAATAGATATTTCTCTGACTGCGTAAGTAAAAATACGCGCGCAATTAAATCTATAGAGGCAGGAGATTGTTTCAAAAGCAATTGCATAGAAGAATTTGTAACAATAGCCTGGCCATATGGTGACGTTAAGAAATCATTCACATCCTGCGTAATAGTTGTAATGCCTAAATAATATTTTCTACAGCGCTTCACCAAAGCGAAAATAAATTTAGCGGAATCTTCATTTTGCATCAACCACCATGCTTCATCAATAACAAGTATACGTTTTTTTCTTTCAGATCGCACGACATTCCAAATGTAATTTACAATGGTATAGATTGCCATTGGGCGTAATTCATCTTCCAAATCACGAACAGAAAAAATAACTAAATTATTATTCATTCGAACCGTTGTAGGTGAATTTAATAACCCGGCGAATGTTCCTTCCGTATATTTTTTTAATCGTAATACTAAATCTCCCGTCATTTCCATTCCCTCTAAAATATCTTGAAAATCTTGCATGACTGGCGGCTCAATAGTGGTGAGATCAGCGCCTGGAACAATATCTTTTTTCGCATACGTTTCTAATAATGCTCGATCTAAAATAGAATCCTCAGCAACCGTGATTTTTCCAAGCATGAGTTTTAATAACCCTTTTATCGTAATAACGGCGCTTCGAATAATATCTTCTGTGGAAACAATTTCCCCCATAGGACGAGGCAAATCAAACGGATTTATTTTTGCTTTTGATGCGAGAGAAATACTTACATAGGTTCCTCCAACAGCTTCGGATAAACTTTTATATTCCATTTCAGGATCAATACAAATAACTTCAACCCCCAACATTAAAGATCGTAACACTTCTAATTTCACCGCATATGACTTCCCTGCACCCGATGTAGCAAAAATAACCGCATTCGCATTCTGTAAACTGAATCGATCAAAAATTATTAAAGAATTATTATGTCGATTTATTCCATACAAAATTCCATTGTCAGAAGTGAGCTCGGCAGATGTAAATGGAAACGAGGACGCAAGTGGTGACGTGCTCATATTAAACGTAATCATGAGCTCGTCATTTCCAAGTGGCATGGTAGAATTAAATCCTTGTTCTGCTTGAAAATATGCACGTTTTGTATAAATCAACATCGACCCAAATGTAGATTCAACTGTATTGGTTAAACGATCTAATTCTTCTACATTTTTTGAAAAAAATGTTACATAAAAACCAAATTGAAAAAAATGTTCAATGCCCTGTGTTAAATCATCGCGTAATTGTTCAATATCATGCAATGCAGTTTCAGACTGTGGATCACGAGGCTTTCCTGCCTCATTATCTGTCGTAATTTGTGACTCCACTATACCCACTTTATTTTTCAATTGCTTTAAAATAACATCTGCCTTGATAGGATAAAAAAACATGGATATATCCATCTGCGCATTTAAATTAATAATGGGAGACGCCCAACCAACAGTTACATATCGTGGATATGTCACAATAAACAACGTGCGTACCCATACATCACCCAAGCGAACAAAACTTGGTTCCACTTTCATGGACGACGGCGCAATTAAATCACGTATACTTGCTGTTCCCTTACGATATATACGTTCTTCCTCAAGTGCTGTTTTATTTATTTCTTGTTTTTGTTTCAACGCTTCTTGTGCTGGACCCTTTTCTAAACTAACACCACCCGAAACTATTGATGAAGGGCTTAAAGTGGAAACCTCTTTTTCAGGAGTAAATGCCATATAATTATGATTCAATTTGTAATCTTCCCGTATTTTGCATACGTTGATTTTCAAATAATTCTGGATTATACACGGTATAAAATAATTCTATCAAACTCTGTGTATCTAAAACAACCGCATTTAACGACATAGACTGAAGCCCAGATACCACCGTGCTCACTCGTAAATTCAAACTTTCTTTATTTTTCAAAAACTTTTCTGTCGTCAGACGAATAGCGATAGTTGGAGTCAACACTTCCGTTACACGCGCAAAAAATCCCCGCTGTGTATCCGTTGTTGGATCGAGTGGAATAACAATAAAAAACTTTTTTTGCATAATATCACCCAATTCCACCAATTCACGAACATATTCACGATAATCTGATATTTGATGTCGTAATAATTCATTTTCTTGTTTTTTTTCCGATTCAGTTAATTGACGCAAATATTCATCGATATTCATTCGACGTGATTGAATAACAATTTGAATAGGAAAATCTAAACTATTTAAAAACTGCATATACGCCTGCACAATAGCATTTTGCTCATCCATGCTTTTTAATGCAAAATTAATACTTGATACAAGCAAAACAACTCTCATGGTGCCATCTTTCATGATAATAACATCTTCTTTCATCTCTGCGATGTCTATATACCGTTGAGATGGTTTGCCCGGTTTCGGACCGGCAAGTTTTTTACTTTGCATAGTATTAGACATATTAAAAATTGGTATCTTCAGGTTTATATACACCACCTGTATTTACAACAAGAGACATGTCTCGAAGACGTGTTGATTCAGGACGCTGTTTACGCTCCGCTACATAAACAGGTGCCACAATAGCTTTTGTAAGATACAAACGTAATTCATCGTCACTTGGATTTTTATCCCATACCCGTGGTGCAAAGCCTCGTTGTGCTGTAATCAAGGCATTCAAAGCAAACAAATGAAATGCCTGACCATTTACTTTTAAAAATCCAAACGTTCCGCCGATTCCAGCAACCAAAATTGTCACAACGATAAAATATGGTGTCGCTAAAATTTTATATGATATAAAAATCAATAATACTCCCACCAAGCAAATCAAAAATTGTCGAACAGAAATCGGCCCAAGAATTTTATCTTCGTTTTCAATGAACTGCGGAACAATAAATTTATCAGGCATACTAATAGTGTAACCTACTATTTAATGAAATGATAGCGGATAACTCGTCCGGTGACGGTACGTCAACTCCCTTGCTTCTTTTTTCTTCTGCTAATGCGGACACGGGTCGCCCCAATTTAAATGAATCCGTCACAAGGGTCAGATATGACTTCTGTAAAGGGCTTGTATGATATGCTTGAATGCCCGCTATGCGTTTTTCTATACTTTCCTGACTCAATATTTCCACTTTTTGTAAAATTTTATCCACAGCCTCGGCAGGATTTTTACCTAGCCTACGAAATTCTGCTAAAGACAAATCGTGTAATTCTTGCTCAAGTCCAAATAATCTCGGCGCTTGCCGCACATCTTCAATGCGAGGCTTAAACGGATTTGATGATGCAACGACCGTAGGTTGTGATACTTTTATTTCTGGACGCGCAACTGTTGGCATTAATTCTCCAAAACGTTCTTTTTCTTTTTTTTCTTCTTTTTTTTCAATTGGATTCTTAAATGTATTTTCCATGGATTTTTTTGATGCAATTTTTTCTTGATACCATTTTGCGTGATCTTCCGCTTCTCTTTTTCTTCTTTCTTCTATTTTTTTCTTTTGTACCTCCATTTGCATTTCAATATTCTTTTTTTCTTCCTGCAGGATAGGGTCGCGATACGTTGCATATCCTGCCTCTATAGCCTTTGAAACTATCTGTGCATTTTCAGCTGCAAGTCCAAGACCACCTACCTTTGTATCTCGTTCAAGCAACAGCGCAAGCTCGTGAGCACTACGCACATCACGAAGACGCGAAGAAATTACATTTCGTAAACGCGATTGAAGATATTCATCTTCTGGTTTTTGGGAGATAGAATTCCAAATTGAATCTATGGCATTTAAAAGCAATGCAGACAGCTCCTTAGGTTTCACATCTGTGAAACTTGTCATACCTTCTGTTGATTGAACAGGCGAAATTTCTTTTTTTTCTTCTGCGTGCGCTTCTTCCGCAAGATGATTTGTATATTCATCTTCAGACATAATTCGAACACTACTAATAACTATATTTAAAACTTCTACTGTTCTACTCGCAGTCGCTTCATCTAAACCTATGCCACCAAAATCTGCTGGTCTCATTAAAACTTCTTTTATTTGCGTATCAATACGCACACCTTTAAGTTTACTAATAACCAAATCGCGCATACGCTCGCGCATATGTGGACCAATAAACGTAAACCCAACACGTGAAGCGATTTCCGTTGCTGCACCAGAATATGTTAACGGTCTAAGCAGGATGCGCTCAAGTGGCCATCCTGCCGTACGAATGGATTCGGACGTAAGGACCTGTGTCAGTTCGACGCCAAAAACTTCTCGCACGGGCCAAATTTGTAAACGAATAAGATCGGAAAGAAATGTGATCCATTTTTCTTCAATCAAAATTGCTGGAATAAGTGTTGCTTTAATTTGACTCATCGCATTTTGTAAAGAAATTTCACCAAGTATGGTGCTGATAATTATATCGCTTACTTTATCCATGGTCACTTCATTAATATTGAAAGTGTTTGTAAGCGTTATATCCGTATCACTAAATTCTTCTGACAATAAAAAATCTTGCAGTGGTTTAGGCATGCTTTCAAAGCTGCTATATTTCTTTCGATCACCCATAGAACATATACTCTTTACCCCTCACCTTTTTTATCATCATGGCTTTCAGTTGCTTTAGGTGAAAAATGTTTTGCAATATTTCCTGCTTTTTCTTTTCGTTTTCTACTTTGATAATCTTGTTCTGTAAGTTTATTTGATAGTTTTGAGCTTGCTGAAGCTGCTGCTAAACTTGTACCTGCTGCAACTTTAGCATTTGAAGTAGCTGATTGAACACCTTTAACTGCCATATCTAAACTTTTTCCTGATTTTCCACCTACCTCTTTCATTTCTTTAGCAGCTTCAGCCATCTGTTCTGCAGCTTCTTTAAACGCACTTGCATCTGGAGCGCTAGATCCACTTGAACTTTCTTTTTCTACAACTCTTTCTACGACTTTTTCAGTTTTTGTTTCCGTAGTTGGTCTAGGCTGACTACCCATTCTTTGAGTTGATGATTTCTTTGAAACTGTGCTTGCGAGAACTTGTGCTGATGGACCAATATTTTGAGTGCTTTTTTTAGTAGCTTGAGCAAGTGCAGGTCCACCGATACCAACATTAGTTGCGACTTTAGATTTTTGATTTGGTGTAAAACCACCCAATCCTGCTGTTGTTGACTTTTTAGAAGCCTGTGGCATTACCGGTGCAGGTCCAC
>JAHFIO010000047.1 GCA_023246325.1 Candidatus Uhrbacteria bacterium
ATACCAACCTCCGCTATTCAAAGGGCATTAAGATATATACATTTTTTAGAAGTATATGTCAAGCCCTTTAACCTTTTCAAAATCTATTCATCAGTTGCATACCAAGAGATTGAAGATACGGTGTTCCTGTCAACGGATTTCCATTTTCCAAATCACGCGCAAGAAATACTGGTAGTACCTCATCCTGCATGCGGCAGGATGCAATTCCCCATGCGATTGCCGCAACAGAATCCGTATCACCGCCCCATCTAATAACTTGACGACGCATATCCATAAGTGAAGTACAGCTTCTTAAAAGCTGTACAACAGCATGAACTGTTACAACTGACAGGGGAATCAATATACCGTGCCGCATATGCCTACCAATACGATCATCCCACGGCTCAAAAAAAACATGTTCATACATCCGTCGTTCTATAGATGACAATTCCCAATAACACATTATACCGATTTGATTCAAAGGCACATCACTATACAATGCAAAATGTGAAAGCAATGCCACAGCACGCGAACTAAATAATCCTGCCCGTGTATTATTTGTAATACGTGCCTGCACGGTAGCAATATTCAATACATCAGATATCATTGGTACGACGCCAAATGGAACAGCACGCATGGCCGCACCATTGCGATCTGAATGAGGATCAATTTTTTGTAAAAAATCTGTACCGTTTTTACACGTTTTTAAAACAGATTGCAATCCCCTTCCATACCCTTCACGTTCACCACCACGCCTATATTCTGTAACCCATGCATCAGCAAATGTTTGTGGTATAGCGGCATGAGTATCAAGTAATACTTTCGCATTCGCACATGACATTTCTGTATCATCTGTATATTGCGATTTTTTTAATGCACTATATTTTGGATGCGGAAGATATTCATAACAGTTTAATGCGTCTTGTATAAGCGCATCATGACACCCACCCTCCGGATCTACATATTCCACACAAATACACGATGCATCTGCCATGGCTATATACAAAAGCATATTATCATTTCGATGCTTCATACGTTTTCCTCCTGTGAAAGAACAGGTGTGTTGTATCAACAATACATATTTTAAGCAAACGGCAGGATGCATATAAGGAATATACATAGACTTTTCTGTTAAAATATGGCACCATTCCATTCTATGAATATAGAATTATCTCAATTTGTTCGAGAGGCATTACTAAAAAACAAATCGCGTGCGGATATACAACAAGCGCTCAAACTCGCACATTGGCAAGATGATGAAATTAAAACTGCGCTCGATGCATATGCGGATCAAGAATTTAGTATTCCCGTACCAAAACGTAAACCATATCTTTCAGCTGGAGAAGCGTTTAAATATCTTGTATTATTTTTAACATTATATTGCAGCGCAATAAGTTTGGGAACCATATTATTTCAAGCGGTGAATAGAAATTTCATAGATATGATTTCTGGTGGATATATGGCCATTGATGATACAACAATTACAAGCACCATTCGATTTGCAACCGCTATGCTCGTTGTAGCATTTCCTATTTTTCTATGGATATCATATATAGGTACGAAAGCCATGTTAAAAAATCCAGACAAACGTAGTTCACGCGTTCGTAAATGGCTTACCTATATCACACTCTTCATTGCATCCGGTGTTATTATTGGCGACAGTATAACCCTTGTATATAATTTCTTGAGCGGAGAACTTACAACACGATTCATTTTAAAATGTATTATTGTCGGTATAATCACAGGTTGTATTTTTGGATATTATCTTCTTGATCTACGCGGTGAAGAAGAAGATAGCAATGTATTAAATTATAATTCGGCAGGATTCAAAATATTTCTAGGTTCTATCCTAGCGCTCGTTATATCAACTCTTATATATGGATTTTCTACTGCTGGTTCACCTGCCAAAGAACGTGCAAAACGTTTTGATGATACGAAAGTCAACGACCTGCAACAAATACAAAATGCCGTGAATATCTATTATCAAACGCATACAAAACTTCCCGAATCATTAGAACAATTAAAAACCGAACCAAACGTATATTTGCAATCTGTACAAGATCCTGAATCAAAAGCACAATACGAATATCGTATTATCACTTCTTCTACTTTTGAAGTGTGTGCAAATTTTAATTCACCATCCTCTCAATCTCTCGACGGACAATCGAAACCATATGCAAATGGCCAACCATTTTGGGATCATACACAAGGCCATGTTTGTTATACAATAAAAACACCGATACTAAATCCTGCCCAATATCCTGCCCCCCTATACGTGAAATAGCCCTTGACATATTAAGCGATATTTAGTATGCTTGCAGCCTTTCGTACTTTCTAAAAAAATTTAACCCATCATGAGGTCAACATGGCGCCCAGTACAAAGAGAACCCGGAAACCGATCAGTCAAATCAATAATCACAATGAAGTCGTATACACCTTGCCCACGACAAGCTTGCAGACCGTGCTCTGCAAAGTTCTCACAACGATTACAGACTGGAAATCAATTGATGGAAAGTTGTATGCACCGAAAACACGTTCGGGACATAATAAACTGTATTCCAAAGATACAGGTGGCTATCTCATAAACGGACAAGTATTTGTCACCTCAAGTGATTCAAGTGCAACTATTGCAGATATGGTTATTTACAGACCAGCGCCTGGGTATATCGCCTTCGACAAGGCAGGATCAGGCGACTATCCATTCTCGGTTGCTAAAAGTATTCTGCTCGGATATATCAACCTAGATTATTCTGGAGCAGTTGTATTGCAATCTTGGCTGCATAAAACTGACCCACTTGCAATGCGAGAGACTCTGGTTATAAATACCAATGAACGTACAGTTGCACTTTCCTGGAATCCACTTTTCGGTGGTACGCAAAAAACATTTGCGGAAATTGAAAAAATTTTCGGACGACATAATTGTCGTAAAAATTCATCCCATTACGATTGACGTAATGGGTTTTTTATTATATACAGGATCTATGATTAATTGGACCACATTCCCACGCCCAATAATAGCGCTAGCTCCCATGGCAGATATGACGGATTTGCCATTTTGTCTTATCTGTAAAGAATATGGCGCACCTTTAATGTTTCGTGAAATGGTTTCTTCAGAAGCAATTATTCGTACGAATGCAAAAACGTTAGAAATGGCTCGCTTTGACGAAAGAGAAAGACCATTGATTCAACAAATATTTGGTTCTGATCCTGCTACTATGGCGGAAGCAGCGAGAATCATTGAAGAAAAATTTCATCCGGATGGAATAGATATAAATATGGGATGCCCCGTATATAATTTAGTATCAAATTTTAATGGAGCATCTTTAATGCGAGAACCTACACGAGCTAGCGCAATCATTAAAGCCATGCGAGCAGCTGTTCAAGTACCCATCAGTGTAAAAACACGATTAGGTTGGACAAAAGATACGGATATTTTAGAGTTTGTACACGTAATTGAAGATGCAGGTGCATCATTAATTTCAATACATGGACGAACAAAAGAACAGGGATATAGTGGAAAAGCAAACTGGTCTCGAATAGGCGATGCAAAAAAAAATACATCCTTACCGGTTTTAGTAAATGGCGACATTGATTCACAAAGTGCAGCGCGTGAAGCCTTGCATCAGTCTGGAGCTGATGGAATTTTAATTGGACGTGGCGCACTTGGAAATCCATGGGCATTTGCGGAACTCAAATATGCGCTTGCCCCAACAATATATCCTGCACCCATTCCACCAACGTTTCAAGAACGTATACAGGCAGCACATAAACACGCCGTATTACACGTGGCTCGATATGGGGAAAAAGGATTAGTAAAATTACGAAAACATTTACCGTATTATTTTAAAAAAGAATTAGCTGCCACATATCCATATATTGATTTTAAAAATTTACGACATATGTTAGTGAACGTCACTACGCTTGAAGACTTAGAAACTGTTTTAGCTACTCTTAATCATCAGTTGCAATAGAAGGTAAAAAATTCTCTGGATTTACAGGAATACCGTTTTGGCGTACTTCAAAATGCAAATGAGGTCCCGTTGATAGTCCTGCCCCGGGACTTCCCGGTTGACCACCCGTTAATCCTAAAATATCTCCGCGTTGTACATAAGTATCTGGTTTTGCAATAAATTTACTTATATGCGCATACACCGTTGCCACATTTCCTGGATGAACAACCATCAAATAATTTCCATATAATCGTCCTTTTTTATTCCATGCAACATATCCGCCCGCTGCCGCGTGTATAGCTGTACCTACAGATGCACGTATATCTATACCTGGATGTTGAAATAAATTTCTAAAAGGATATGTGGGATCATGAAACGTAGCGGTGATTCCTTTCGATGCATCCACCGGCCAATTTAATAATATATCTCCACGAGATAAAGCAGCATCCACGGTATCTAATTTGTCTTTTAATGTAGATTCTAAATCTGAAATATCTTGTGAAGTAGATTGTTGCTGTTGCTGCAATTCATACATAACACGATCCAATTCCTCTTGCTTCATTTTCGTTTCACCTATCAACGATGCTTTAAAATTTTGTTCTGCAATGAGTGCTAATTGTTCTTTACGTAAAATTTTATTTTGCTTTTCAATTTCTATTTTTTTCGTATCTTGTTTTTGTTTTATTGCCTCTAAATCAGATTTTTTTGTTTTCACTTTCTGCATTGCATCAAATAAATTATCTTGGAGTCGTTTTTTTTCTTCTAACCTATCAAAAAATGCAGATAATGATGGCTCATATAACAATACTTGAAAAATGGAAATAGAATCTGCCTGATGTAAATCTCGTATAAGATCCGCGACATAACTGCGCTGACGTTTTAAAATATTACTTTGATTCAGCACCTGATCCTGTAAAACGCGTATTTCTAATCCCAAAGACTCTAATTGAACCTTGGTACGTTCAATATCAAATTCTTTTTTTTTCGATTGATTTTCTAAAATCACTAATTCATTTTCTAAAGATGATTGTTTATTTTCCTGTTCTTTTATTTTATTTTGATATTTTGTAACAAGAGCATCTATCTCTTTAATACGTGACTGATGTTTATCAATTTCAGAATTTAATGAATCGATTTGTACCTTCATGGATTGATCGTCAACATTTGTGTCTGTCTCTTGTGCATGCATTAAAACCGGAATGCAAAAAAAACTACACATCACGAACATCATATACCAGCTATTTTTTTTTACCCAATGACACATACCTATAGTATGCCGTATCATCATCCTTTTAGAAAGTCTATGGCAGAATCAATACGCTTCAAACTACGTTCTTTCCCTAAAATCCACAATAATTCAAATGGACTTGATGATTTTTCCTCCCCGCTCAATGCTACTCGTAAGGGCCATAATGTTTCTCCAACTACCCATTTTTTTTCAGAAATACTATTTTTAATATATGCTTCTAATTCAGAAACACCCATATCTTGTAATCCTACAATAATTTCTCGCAATGCTATTAATCTATTTCGTGCTTCATCAAGCGTTTGTTTTTTCCATGCGATTGAAACTTGAGAATACTCTATATCCTGCTGTAAGAAAGGCTGTACAAGTTCGACAACTTGTGAGGGGAGTGAAATTCTATCACGTACACCAATAAGACATCGCTGAATAAAAATCTCGTCTTTTTCTTCGGTCACAATAAACTCACGTGTCAGCGCGATATATTTTTCTATCGGCAAAATACGTATATACTGCTCATTCATCCAATGTAATTTTTCTGCATTGAACACAGCCCCCGCTTTATTTACCTTGGTCAAATCAAACAATGAAATTAATTCTTCATGAGAATATAATTCTCTATCTCCCGTTGGATTAAACCCTAGTAATGACAAAAAATTTATTAACGCTTCCGGCATATATCCCTTATCAATATATTCATGTGCGGCTACATCCCCTTGTCGTTTTGACAATTTAGAATGATCTGGGTTTAAAAGTAATGGCAGATGTGCAAAAATAGGCAACTCCCATCCAAAACTTTCATAAATAAAAATATGTTTCGGCGTTGAAGCCACCCATTCATTTGCCCGAATAACATGTGTAATTTCCATATCATGATCATCACACATCGCCGCTAAATGATAGGTAGCAAATCCATCAGATTTAATAATAATCTGATCATCAATAAGTGACCAATCAAATTTTATTTCTCCTAAAATCGCATCCTGCATTTGTATTGTACCTTCACGAGGAAGTTTTAAACGTATAACGTATTTTTCACCGCTCGCTAATTTTGATTGAATATCCTCTGCAGACAATGTACGACATGCTCCATCATACATGGTTGGTATATGCGCAAGGGTTTGCGTTTTACGCAAATCATCTAAACGTTCAGATGAACAAAAACAATAATATGCACGCCTCATTTCAACTAATTGTTGTGCATATGCACGATGTTTTTCTGTACGTTTTGATTGCGTATAGGGTCCATATAATCCACGCTCAAAAATTTTTCCATCATCGTCTATCCACACGCCTTCATTTGGCAGGATGCCAATACGCTTCAACGATACACAGATATCTTCCGTCGCACCTTCAACAAAACGTGTTTGGTCTGTATCTTCAATACGCAAAATAAAATCGCCATCTGATTGACGTGCAACAAGTTCATTATATAAAGCAGTACGTACGCCCCCAATATGCAAAAAACCCGTTGGACTTGGTGCAAATCTTGT
>JAHFIO010000048.1 GCA_023246325.1 Candidatus Uhrbacteria bacterium
CCTAAATCCTGAATCAGCTGACGTTCAATTTGTTGAAATTTATTTATAGTTTCAACCATGTGCACCGGAATACGAATAGTACGTGATTGATCTGCTAATGCGCGCGTAATGGCCTGGCGTATCCACCAAGTAGCATAGGTAGAAAATTTATACCCTTTGCGATACTCAAATTTTTTCACTGCGCGAAATAACCCAATATTCCCCTCTTGAATTAAATCTAATAAAGACAAACTTTTACCCATGAATTTTTTTGCTATAGACACAACCAAACGCAAATTCGCTTCAATCAATCGTTTATCCGCTTCTTTATCACCACGCTCTTTACGTTTCGCTAATGCCACTTCATCTTCAGCAGTCAATAAAGGAATTTTTCCAATTTCTCGTAAATACATTTGAATCGGATCTGCCGTTAAATCAAACGGTTCAATTTTTCCACGCTTATCATCCTGACTATGCAATGCCTCCATTGCTTCTGCTCGTTCTTTTTGACGACCAAGCAATCCTTCTTTCATTTCCACAATGCCTATTCCTGCCGCATCTAAACGATCAACAAATGCTTCATATGTTGGAATATAATCTTCGACCTCGTTAAATGCATATGCCACCTCATTTTCTGTCATGAATCCACGCGTGCGCGCTTTATCAAAAAGCTTATCTAATAATTCCGTAGAGGGAGGAGGTGTTTTTATATACGGCACAACCTTACCAGGCTTGGCTTGTTTTTGTGGTTGTTTTTTTACAACTTTTAGTTTTTTATTTTTTACAAATCGTAATTTATGATCCACGATTTTCTTTTTCTTTGAGGGTTTACTTATAAACTTTTTTGAAAATAACTTTTTCGAACTTTTTGACATAGGTATAAAATGTTACATCCCCGAAAGACAGGAGTCTCGTATCAACGAGGCCATCTAAACGGGATGAATTAAATTACTTGCACGTAACTTTTCAAAACGAGATGATATTTCCGAGATTCGCGACTCATCATGGACGCGCTCAGCATCTCGCATTTCTTGTTCCAAAATCGCCATTTCTTGCGCACTCATATATACACGCAATGTTTCAAGAACAGCCATAAGTTCTTTTTGCAACTCAGGTACTGACTGATTTTGGAATTCGCGGTCTGCTAAAACCGCTATATAATTTAAAAGTTCGTCTTTCGGACGCACCGATAAATGATACTCCTCACATATGGGTTCTGCAATAGGCAAAAGTTCCGGTTTTATATATAAAATAGCCCAAATTCTTTCTAAAAGCTCGTGTTCTCTCTGCTTTTGAATAATAGAGGGTGTAAACTTATCCACAGCTTGGTGCCTGACCCCACCACTCGAAGGTCGCATAGCCTCTCGTAGCGCATCCACGGATACGCTTAAATCACGTGCAAGCCTGCTTACCCATGCATCGCGCTCGACTGAGTCTGATATTCTTTGAAATTCAGGTAATAATTTTTTCGCTATTTCTTTTTTTCCTGCAGGATTTTGTGCGTCCGCATGTGTAAATGCATATACGTATAGCCATTCTATAACGGGCAATGCATTATCAATGGCTTTTTTCCATATTGCAGGATCTTTTCTCACCGCATCATCAGGATCTTTACCCGCATCCTTCGGTAAAACAATAATACGAATATCAAAATCCATTTTACGTGCAAGATCTAATCCACGAATTGTTGCTGCATTACCTGCTGCATCAGCATCAAAAGCTATAGCAAGTTTATGTGTAAATCGTTTTAACAAACGCAATTGCTCTTCCGTTAATGCAGTACCCGATGAGCATACAACGTTCGATACATTAAACTGATGCGATGCTATAACATCCATATTCCCCTCACATATAACGGCCATATCCTGCCGTTTTATGTCACCCTTCGCTTTATCAAGACCAAATAAAATTGCAGATTTTTTATAGAGTAAGGTTTCTGGTGTATTGACATATTTCGCCACTTCTTTATTTTCTGTAAGAATGCGACCGGTAAATCCAACAACATTTCCATGCGCATCACAAATAGTAAACATAAGCCGTCCGCGAAAACGATCATGAATATTTCCTTTTTCGTTTTTTATAAGAAGCCCCGCCTGCAACATTTCTTCATCAGTAATATTTTTTGTATGAAGCGCATCCATAAGCGCATTCCACTCATCTGGAGCATATCCAATTTTCCAGATATCACATATTAAATCATCAAGACCACGTTTTTTTATATATGAACGTGCGATTTCTGCATGTGGCTGCGTCTGTAAATAATTTTGATAAAATTTAGAAGCAAGCGCATTCACTTCTTGTAATCGTTTTTTTAATGAAGATGTCTGAGAATCAAATGCTGGTAATACCACTCCTGCTTTTTGTGCAAGCAAGGACAAAGCTTCTGGAAATTCCATACCCTCCATTTGCATAACAAATGCAATCAAATCCCCCCCTTGATTACAGCCAAAGCAATGCCATGTTTGACGTGGGCGATTTACAAAAAAACTAGGTGATTTTTCTTGATGAAAAGGACAACATGCTTTCCAGGAACCGGATCCTGCAGCTTTTACATCAAGATATTCACCTACAATATCCGCTATATCAAGCTTAGATTTTACTTCATTGGCGGAATCCATACGTATAATTTACCTCGTACGGCCATGTCTCACAAGACGCTCTTTTTTTGATGGTACAACCGCTTTTCCATCTGGACCTATTGTCACTCCTTTTTCACGTAATTTTATTTCTTTCTGCAATATGAAAATCTCATCCCGTAATATCGTTGCCAATTCAAATTGCAAATCTGTCGCAGCTTCCTTCATCTCTTTTTCTTTTTGTTTTATGACTTGTTTTAAATCATGCGTTTCAGCTCGCAATTCTAATTTTAATAATTCTTTCACATCGCGCACATCCCCCATACGTAATCCCAACATTTCTCGATAATCTGTAATGGCTTTCAAAATTGTTTTTGGTGTAATATTGTGCGCAACATTATATGCAACTTGTTTCGCTCGACGTCGATCTGTTTCTGAAATTGCTTTTCGCATTGATTCAGTCATAGTGTCCGCATACAGAACCACCTGTCCTCGCACATTACGCGCTGCCCGTCCTATAGTTTGTATGAGGGATGTTTCAGAACGTAAAAATCCTTCTTTATCGGCATCGAGAATACATACAAGCGCAACTTCAGGTAAATCTAAACCTTCACGAAGTAAATTCACGCCAACAATGACATCATATGCTCCACGTCTAAATTCAGATAAAATTTCTAATCGTTCAATAGTCTGAATATCTGAATGTAGATATCGTGATTTTATTTTTTTCTCAGTTAAAAATCCCGCTAAATCCTCTGCCATTTTTTTCGTAAGGGTTGTCACAAGCACTCTATCGCCTCTTTTGATAACTTCTGCTATACGCTCCATACAATCATCAATTTGTGAATTGCCACCTTTTTTCGGAGTAATGGGTACAATCAAAACCTCTGGATCCACTAAACCTGTTGGACGAATAATTTGTTCAACAATTGCACCTGAATGCAACAGCTCATATTTCCCTGGCGTTGCTGAAATACAAATAACATTTTTCATTTTTTGCTCCAGTTCCACAAATTTTAATGGTCTATTATCTGCTGCGCTCGGCAAACGAAAACCATACTCAATTAAGGTTTGCTTTCGTGATCTATCACCTTCATACATTCCTCCACATTGTGGAACGGATACATGCGATTCATCAAAACAGAGTAAAAAATCTTTAGGAAAATAATCGAATAATGTATCTGGCGCTTCCCCCGCCCCGCGCCCTGATAATTGTCGTGAATAATTTTCAATGCCATTACAATATCCGAGATTTTCTATCATCTCCAAATCAAATTTAGTTCTTCTATCAATACGTTCAGCTTCTAATAATTTTCCTGCTTTTTCAAAATATATTAAACGCTCTTGTAATTCTGTACGAATATTTTTTATCGCTCGCTCACGTTCTGGACCCTGTATAATAAAATGTTTAGCTGGAAAAATCCATGCATCCTGCAATTCTTTTTTATGATGACGCGTTATAGGATCAACAAGATATATGGCATCAATAATACCGCGCGGTGCCTCAATTCGATAAAACATTTCTTCGTTTGCAGGCATGATTTCTAATACTCCACCCATACTACGAAAAGTTCCGCGTCCAATATCCGTGCCTGATACACGCGTAAATTGCATATGAATTAATTTTCCAATTATATCCGCTCGCGTCATATCTTCACCGATTTTCAATCGAATGGCCGAGTCTGCATATGCTTGCGGAGCACCAAGCCCATATATACAGGATACGGAAGCGCAAATAATAACATCCTGCCGCGTAAGCAAAGCCTGTGTTGCGCTATGTCGTAAACGATCGATTTCTTCATTTATCATAGCCTCTTTTTCTATATAGGTATCTGATGTGGCGATATATGCTTCCGGTTGATAGTAATCGTAATAAGAAACAAAATATTCTACAGCATTGTCAGGAAAAAACTCTCTGAATTCATTGCAGAGTTGTGCGGCAAGGGTTTTATTATGCGCAATCACTAAAGTTGGTTTTTGAATTTGTTGAATAACATTCGCTATAGTGAATGTTTTACCCGTACCTGTTGCACCAAGTAAAGTTTGAATACGCGTATTATTTTTTACACCTCTCACCAAGGCTTCTATAGCTTCGGGCTGATCACCATTTGGTGCATATGGTTGTTTGAGATTAAATACGGACATATATATAGCTTACAGGTATTTATAAAAAAAACACACTTTACTTTATATACAAGCTGATGTAGATTGTGCATGTTCTTTCACCAAGGAGGCAGACATGAAGTGGACACAAGATGAATGCGAAGCAGGGCCTGATTCAAACAAGTCTAGGAATAAAATTTCTAAAAAAGAACTTTTAGACAAGGTAGTGTGGAAACAGTGGCATGGAATATTTTCCGTTCTAAATACACATAGTTATGATGAAAATAAACGAGTCATTTGTAGCATTGTAGACTCACTATTTGGAAATGGAACCTTGCCAAGAAAACTGATGCACTTTCTGGGGAGTGAATTTGGCGCTGTATACAATATCCTTTCTGAAGACAAAAAACGCCGTAAAGCAAATGATATCAAAAACGGAAAAAAATATCGGCGCGATGAAAATCCTCCCATGGGTCGAGTTGAACGAAGGGGCCATTCTACCGTATAGACGACAACATATGTCGTCTTTTTTTATTGTCATCTACCATCAAAATAAAAAAAGACTCAAATCGAGTCAGTTCTATACAAGAGATTGTGCAAATTTGGATACTCATTTTTAACAATATTGAGAACCATGTATGATAAAAATTGCCCATTCGAAAAGTATTTTCGAAATAAAACTACTAGGGTTTCATCAGGTATTTCTGCTGCAATACAAGCATCTTCAAGAAAATGAAGCGTTCTTTCTCTGCGATCCTTCTCAATTTTTTCTAAAAGAACATTTGCAAGAGTTATGGGATCGTATTCAGGATGTTTAATACGGTTTTCTTTTTTACTCATGATTTCCTCCGTACATATACACTACCAGATCCTGCCGAATAAAAAAAGACCTGGATAGAATTACCAGGCCACTTGTTTTTTGTAGATTCGTCCTGAATTTTCCTCTATAAGCCTGCTTAAATGCGGAAAAAATTCCAGCATAGCAATGCCTGACGGATGCGACAATTTCCATTCAGTACAAAAATCATTCAATACTCGTAAAATCTGAACGCCAGATACGGATTGCGAAGTGTATGCACGATTCAAATCCATTAACGTAATTTCCATCAGTCTATTTTCATGAGCACGAACCATTTTCGCCCAACGATTCTGCTCTTCCTGACGATGCTGACCAATACGTCTTTTAAGTGCTATTAAAGCAGCCTCTTCAAGCAAGCGCTGCTTATTTTGCGACTGTATCTTCGGAACAACATCCATACCAACCTCCGCTATTCAAAGGGCATTAAGATATATACATTTTTTAGAAGTATATGTCAAGCCCTTTAACCTTTTCAAAATCTATTCATAAGTTGCATGCCAAGAGATTGAAGATATGGTGTTCCCGTGAACGGATTTCCATTTTCCAAATCACGCGCAAGAAATACTGGTAGTACCTCATCCTGCATGCGGCAGGATGCAATTCCCCATGCGATTGCCGCGACAGAATCCGTATCACCACCCCATCTAATAACTTGACGACGCATATCCATAAGTGAAGTACAGCTTCTTAAAAGCTGTACAACAGCATGAACTGTTACGACTGAGATGGGAATCAATATACCATGCCGCATATGCCTACCAATACGATCATCCCATGGCTCAAAAAAAACATGTTCATACATCCGTCGTTCTATAGATGACAATTCCCAATAACACATTGTACCGATTTGATTCAAAGGTATATCACTATACAATGCAAAATGCGAAAGCAACGCAACGGCACGCGAACTAAATAATCCTGCCCGTGTATTATTTGTAATACGTGCCTGCACGGTAGCAATATTCAATACATCAGATATCATTGGTACGACGCCAAATGGAACAGCGCGCATTGCCGCACCATTGCGATCTGAACGAGGGTCAATTTTTTGCAAAAAATCTGTACCGTTTTTACACGTT